>VXRD01000022.1:32963-132071 GCA_009838845.1 Gemmatimonadota bacterium
CACTGCTGCGCGAATATCTTCCCTCGACGTATCCGACGCTTTCAACCCTTCAATCAACGTCGTAAGTTCTGCTTCCTGCTCATCGGTAAGCAACTTCGCCAGACCAGGCGAAATGGCAGAACGTTCGGGAAATTCAACACCCCATTCTTCCAATTTGGCCTTCACTGCTGCGCGAATATCTTCCCTCGACGTATCCGATTCTTTCAAGCCATCAACCAGAGTTTTCAATTCTGCGCGTTGCTCTTTGGTCAGTTGCGAAGATGTGCCGCGTTGTCCCAAAACACCTTTGCGCCCGCGATGATACGATATTCGCACATTATCATCAATACCGTCGGCATTTTCATCCACAAATACAGGTCCTGCCGCCTGCGCGTCCTGACCGCCCCACAGGGCACATGTCAGTGCCAACGCAATACTATAGGTCATCCACTTTTTCATGGCCTTGCTCCTCACTGTTGAACTTCTATGAACCGCTCTCAAGCACCGATCTCATTTTGTCCGGCCGGAACCAAAATCCGATCAGCACTATCAACCTGCCGCACTTTGCGGCTACAGTATTTTAAACAATCAGCAGGTCACTTCGTTCCCTTGAAAATTGTAATAAATTGTTAAAATTGTTATAGTTTGTACACATAAAAAAGACCGATACTGCTCGCTCCGCTACGCCCTGGAATGTGGCTACATCTGTACAGCGATACCCCCACATTCAGGCACAAGCGAACCCCGGTCTTGTATTCTTAGATCATAAAATGGCCTCGCGCGTTCCATACAGGGAAAAAAAACTGACCTATTATTGGTTGGCTCATATCAATTGATCCCTTTTCCGCTTGCGATAGTGGGAGTATGGCATTAGGTTAAGCACCGATATTTCGAGAACAACACTGGAATAGGAAAGGAGCAGATGATGATTCGGTTGGGAACGATGACGAGTGTGTGTCCAGATTGGTCTATCGAGCAGATTATCGATGGGATGCAGCGCCATGGGTTCGAAGGATTGGAACCTCGCGCGGGATGGGGACACGCCTCGGGCTTTGAACTGGACATGCCTGCGGCTGATCGAGATGCAGCGCGAGCGAAAATAGAAGATGCCGGACTAAAAATATCCTGTGTAGCTACCGGGGCAAAATTTGCTGCAGAAGACCCAGCAGATTTGGACAAATCCATCGCCGAGGCCAACGCTGCAATAGACCTCGCGGCTGATCTGGGGTCCGGATTGATTCGCACATTTGGCGGCGCACGCGGTAAGGGCGAAGTATTCTGGATGGTGAACCGCACGGCTGAGGCATACAAGCGCGTAATGGATCACGCAGCCGAGCGTGGCGTCATTGTCATGATGGAAACGCACGACGAGTGGTGTGTCTCGACGCAAGTACGCGCAGTGATTGAAAAAGTAAATCACCCCAATCTCGGCGTATTGTGGGACCTGATGCACACCCAGCGCTATATGGAGCGACCCGAAGAAACCATGCAGACAATTGGTGCGATGGCCAAACACCTGCACGCACACGACGGGCGTTATGACACCGAAAATGGAAAAATTACAACAGTCGGTCTGGGCCAAGGCGACCTGGACTATGTCACGCCCCTAAAATTATTGCACGATGCCGAATTTGATGGCTTCTTTTCCGTGGAAGTAATCCACAAGTCCGGCAGCGATCACGATGCAGATGCAACCTTAAAAGCGTATGGCGATGGATTCAGAAAAATTGTCGCAAATTTTTAATTGGAGAATAGCATGGCAAAACAAAATTTAATTTTATTTGGAATCGACAGTTTGTGGTCCGATCACATGAGTTGTTATGGCTATAATCGGCTCACAACACCGCATATCGACAAATTTGCCACACAGGGCGTCTTGTTCGAAAACACATTCAGCGCGCATATACCCACCACACCGGCTTATGCGTCAATGCTGACGGGCATGGATTGTTTTTCGACCGATGTCGTGGCACTGCGCCACCGCGGCGGATTGACAGAAGATGTCACTACCTTGCCCGAAATTTTGAGTGGAGAAGGCTATGAAACCGTATGTGTGGGCTTTACGGGAAATCCGAGTTCTCGCGGCTTTGATGAATATGTGAACTTCAGAGCGTGGGGAAGTTGGGACGAGCGACCGCTGCGCAAAGCCGAATTGCTCAACGAAGTGACATTGCCCGAACTGGAACGCCTGGCCGCGGGTGACAAACCGTTTTTCCTTTTTTTGCGACACATGGATCCGCACGCACCCTATTTGCCGCCGCCACCGTACGATTCGATGTTCTACAGCAAAGACCCGTGCGACCCGTCCAAAACCACCATGGAACCGGTAAAAGCATTTAAGCCGTTTCGAGATTTCCATTTGAGCTGGATGCCGCCGGGCATTACCGATGCCGATTTTGTAGTGGCGCAATACGACGGTGAAATCGCCTATATGGACGCGTGTATCCAGCGCCTGCTCACCCGTGTTGATGAACTGGGCCTGAGGGATAATACCCTGGTCGTAATCAACGGCGACCACGGCGAGACCCTCGACGAGCACGATTGCTATTTTGATCACCACGGGATGTATGAATGCACCTTGAAAGTACCCCTCGCGATGCGCCTACCCGGACAGTTGCCCGAAGGCGTGCGCGTAAAGGGCTACAATCAGCACAAAGATCTGACACCGACGATCCTGGAGCTCCTGAATATAGAAACAGACATCGCGTTTGACGGACGCAGCTTGATCCCGATGGTTGAGGGAAAACGCCACACCCACGAATCGGAATTTTATATCACCGAGTGTACCTGGATGCGAAAACACGGCTGGCGCACCCCCGAATGGAAATTGATCGTGGCATTGGAGCCCGACTTCCATTTTAAGCCCGAAGTGGAGCTTTACAATCTGATTCAGGATCCGGGCGAAACCACGAATCTTGCGGACAAAGAACCCGAAATGGTCGCCCTGTTGCGCGGGCGCATGGAAGCCTATATTGCAAAACGCGAAAAAGAAGTGGGCCATACCAATCCCATGTACACAAACCTGAACTGGCACGGCCGCAAGAATTACGACGGACCTTTCAAATCCTCAGAAGATGCATATAACTACATGCACATCGGTTCTGCCAGCCAGGCCGCGCGGCTACAGGCGGGAAATAAAAAGGTGGAAGGAACAGTTGCCGAAAAGAAATAAGAGAAAGCATATGAGAATAATCACATTGGCATTGCAAAGTCTTCTGACGCTGTTGATGCTAGCCAGTTGTTCCACCCTTGGGAACATGCGGTCGCACTGGCCTGAATACCCCGTAAATCCATTCGTCATCCAATTGGATATTCCCGGCCCTACGGATTCCGCCGGTGGCCTCATTGTCGCCGATCTGAATGGAGATGGACGCATGGATTACTTGGTCACCGTTCCCAATTATCTCACGGCTCATGCCCACGATGGCCGCAAACTCTGGGTAATCGAAACCGACCTCTGGGTAGGCGGCTCCTCAGAGCGCGTCGGCCTACCCGGCCATCACGGTCCAGGTGTTCAGGTTACAGACGTCGATGGCGATGAACAGATCGAAGTGCTGTTCCTTACCCGGGATGGCACGCTCCACGTAATTGATGGCGCTACAGGACGCGAGCAGTGGACCGCAAAGCCGCCCATCCCCAAAGGCGCCCAACGCTGGGAGCACCTGGTCGTAGCCAATTTCCGCGGCGCAGGAGATCGAGATTTACTCCTCCAAGCCACCAATGCCAAAGGTTACCGCATGGGGCGCTTTCTAGCAGCCTATGCGCTGGCCGATCTCCGGCGCAGACATTTTGTCCCCCTGTGGGAACGCGACGATTTCGTTGCCTGCGCCCACAACGGCGCACGGCTGGCGGATCTGAATAGAGATGGGCAAGACGAAGTGATCGGCGCTACGGTCGTCTCTGCCGATGGCAAAATTTTACTGCGGATTCCCCTAAAAGGTCACATCGACTCGATCTTCATCTACGACGTGCTGCCCGATATACCGGGCTTGGAAATCGTCGCCTTAGAAGAAGGGGGTGGCAATCGCATTTTTCTCTACAACCACGAACAACTCTTCTGGGAAACGCACTTTCGCCACCAAGAACCCCAGAATGCGGCGGTCGGCGAGTTTGACCTGGAGCGACCGGGCCTGGAGATATGGTGTCGGAGCCGCTATAACGAACATCAGAAACCTTTTGTTTTTGACGCACAGGGAGAGAAAATCGCGGATTACCAGATGGACGATGTAGCACCCGAGGGCTGGACCACAAGAGGGGTCGAGGTCATCCACAAGATCGATTGGACGGGTGACCGCAAACAGCTTGCCGCAGCCAAAGAGCGCCATATCTCCGGGGATATTGGCATCTTCGATCCGCTTAGCGGGCACTTTCTCCACCGGTTTGAGGAAAAGGCCGACCGGCTCTATGTGGGCGATGTGGCTGGAGATTGGCGCGAAGAACTGATCGTCTTGCACGGCAACCAACTCCACATCTACTTCAACGACTCTGAGAATCGGGGTTCTGACCGTCAGCGCCTGTGGTCGCAAGACCACTACCGCCGCAGTAAGATGACCTGGAACTATTACAGCCCGTGACTACTCCCAACGCTAAAGCTCTCTGCGAGTGGGCTTTTTGATAAGGTCAGGTAACAATGTCGATATTGGAGGGATATAACATGGCAATTGATACCATAACGTCCGAAGCTATTGAGGTGATAAATCCGACTGGAAGACTCGTATTACAACTGACGACAAATACGCGGCGATCGGTGCATGGGTATTACGATCTACCCCCGTGGTCGCCTGTGGATGGGCGCATTGCATTTAGCCGCATGAATGCACCGGATTCAAAAACAGGCGATATTTGCGTCATGGATGCCGATGGGGGCAATTTGTACAAAGTGGCCGAATCCCGCGCGATGTCCGCCAATGGCGGTGCATTGGCGCAATGGGCGTCGGATGGATCGCGAGTGTACTTCAAGGACCGAGACCGCGAAACCCGTCTGATCGGATGGGTCGATCCAGACACCGGTATATCGGGTACGCATCCTGGAGACCTGCGGATGATTTCACCCGCTGGGCACTTACATGCCTATCACACGATGCACGGAGATTACGCCGAGGACGACGTGCCCAAAATGAAGGATGTACACGGTGTCTTCGCGCAGGATTTAGAAACAGGGGAATCCAAACAACTCGCAACCCTCTCCGATTGCCTGACACTCCATCCCCGTCGGGATGAAATTGCCGACTGGCATTTGTTTGTCAAGCACACCAAATGGTCGCCCGATGGATCGCGGATGATGTTTGTATTCACCAACGAAATCCATTTTGATCGGAAATACGGCGAACTCCCCAGAGTAAAAGATGTGTACGTAATCAATGCCGACGGCTCAAATCTCAAGCGCGTAGGTGAATTTGGCAACCACCCCCTGTGGCATCCCAATGGTCGAGAAATACTGACCAACAGCCCGTTTGAAGGCTCACCGGGTAATAAACTGGTACTGACCGATGTGGAAACGGGTGAAGAGCGTCTGGCTGTGACCTGTGCAAAAGGATCGGGACATCCCTCCTTTTCACCAGACGGCAAATACATTGTCATAGATGTCGTGAATAACACGACAAAAGAAGCCAAATTCCTGCTCGTAGATGTCGAAACCGATACCGCTGAAACGCTATTGGAACTCCCGGTCTTCGACCACTCTCATGCCGGAACGCATCTGCACCCGGTATGGCGGCAAGACAGCTCTCAGATTTTATACGCCAGCGACGCATCTGAAATTTGCCAGTTATGTGTGTGTGACGTGTAAAGGAGAACCTCATGCCCGTAAAATCCGTTTACATGATGACCGATTTGGAAGGCTCAGCCGGAGTAGATGACTGGGACCCGAGACACCGGGAAGATGCGACAACGGCAAAAGGCGTGTACGACCGCGCAGAGATGCAGCGATTGTTGACAGGTGAAGTCAACGCCGCAGCCGAAGGATTATTTGCAGCAGGTGTAGAAGAAATAATCATCAATGACGCACATGGAGCGGGGCGCACAATATTGTCAGAAGAATTGATCTCCGGCGTAAAACTCGTACAGGGTGTCAACCGCCCCTGCTGGCTGCCGGGACTATCCCCCAGATTTGATGCATTGATCCAATTGGGCATGCATGCGATGACCAACACGCCCAACGGATGTCTCGCACATTCAATGAGCCGCAGGATGATCTATCGCGTCAATGGTGCCGAAGTCGGCGAGATGGAAATGGCGGCTTATTTGTGTGGCCATCTGGGTATTCCCTGGGTCTTTACATCGGGCGATCTGCACGCATGTACCGAATCCCAACGCTGGGTCAATGACATTGTCACAGCACCTGTAAAAGAAGGCCTGGGAGAATTATGTGCGCTCCACCTGGCGCCAATAGATGCCCGCGCCCTCATCAAAACGCGCGTTCAAGAAGCAATGGAGATCGTCGAAAATATCGAACCGCTCGTTGCAAAAAGCCCTGTGGTCATGGAAGTCACGCGCCCCGAACCCGGTCGTCTTTCCGTGCCAGAAGGGGTTGAGCGTGTAGATGACTTTACAATTCGGTGTGAAGGCGAATCCTTCTGGCAGGTGTTTCACAACGTGGTTTATGGCAAACCCAATTTTCCTGTTCCCGCGTAATTTCTTCGCATTATAGGAGGACGTATGAAAGTCAAAATAGAGAATCAATTTCGAGCGCCTTATGGCGTACCAAACGGTTTGCAACTCACAGACGATGGTTTGTGGATTGTAGATCAGATGACTGACCGGGTAGCGTTGATGAGCATGAAAGATGAGGACAAAGACGATTATTACGGCAATCGCCGCCTGTTGAGAGATATCCCATCAGAATCCTCCAACACCAGTGGCATGGCCGCAGGCGATGGATCGCTGTGGTTGGCGGCCAATGGACCGGGGCAACGCTGGCGGCTGCCGCGCGAGACCGATGCGCCCCAGGGTGAAATATTGCGCGTAGATCCCTGTAACGGAGAAACACAGGGCCGCTGGGCACTGCCCACGGGCGGCGGCACGCACGGCGTGGAATACGACGCAATTGAACCGGGTACATTGTGGCTGACCACGTTAAAAGAACAGACCATTACGCAGATGCGCATTGAAGATTGGTCCGTCATCCGCACATTAAAACTGCCCTTGCATCGCGCACACGGCGTCGTGCGAACGGAAGAAGATTCGATCTGGGTCGTTCATACAGGTGATCGGGTAATTGTAAACCTGGACCTGGCGACAAATGCAGAACTCGATCGCATAGAAGTGCCCGAACCCCATCCCGAACCACACGGATTATCCATCTGCAACGGTGGGTTTTTGTATTGCGATGCCACATCGGGGTGGGTTGCCAAAATTTCGTGGTGATGGGACACGCCTATTATCTTCCAATTAGCCCCGGTCCTCCGGGGCTTTTCTTTCTCACAACTGAGGTACGTGATGCGTGATCGAGCAGTAATCGGAGTCGATGTGGGCACAGGCAGCGTGCGGGCAGGCGTATTTGACTTAGACGGCACCATGTTGGGCACAGCATCCTCGCCCATCCTGGAATTCAATCCCAAACCCGATTTTTACGAACAATCCTCGGAGAATATCTGGGCAGAAACCGGAAAAGTCGTTCGCCAGGCCATCTCCCAATCTGGCCTCTCACCCAATGCAATAATCGGCATGAGCTTTGACGCAACCTGTTCTCTCGTCGTCCTGGACACTGCTGGACAGCCCCTGACCGTATCTGAAACGGGCGAAACCGAGCGCAACATCATCGTGTGGCGCGATCACCGCGCAATAAACCAGGTAAATCGCATCAATGCGGGTGGATATGATGTGTTGCAATACGTCGGGGGCACGATGTCGCCCGAGCAAGAACCGCCAAAACTATTGTGGATCAAAGAAAACCTGCCCAAAACATGGCAAAAAGCGGGCAAATTTTTTGACCTGGCGGATTTTATGGTCTATAAAGCAACGGGAGCCGACCGCCGCAGTTTGTGTACCAACGTGTGCAAATGGACCTACCTGGGCCATGAATCGCGCTGGGATCGCAACTTCTTTGGTGCCATTGGTCTGGGCGATTTATTCGACGGCGGAAAAGTGACAGAAGATGTCGCACCCATGGGCGAAAACTCGGGCACACTGAGTGCAGAAGCCGCCGATTTGATGGGATTGACAACGCAAACCGCCGTAGGGGTAGGCATTATCGATGCACATGCAGGGGGCATTGGCGTTGGGGTCAGCGAACCGATTTTGGCATTGATCGGCGGCACCTCGTCGTGCCACATGGCAGTATCAAAAGACGCGCGATTTATCCCCGGCGTGTGGGGACCTTACTTCGGAGCGATGCTACCGGGTTTGTGGCTCAGCGAAGGCGGACAGAGTGCCACGGGCGCGTTATTGGACCATACCATCGAGCGATTTGGCATGGTCAAAGAAGAAGATCACTACTGGCATGTACTCACCGGAAAAGAAATCAATGCCGTGTACGCAGAACTCAACGCGTACATCGCCGCAAAAGGCATGCGTTCAGATTGGACAGAACGGCTGCATATTTTGCCCGATCACCACGGCAACCGCTCTCCCAAAGCCGACCCCAACGCACGGGGAATGATGGATGGCTTGACCCTGGATATGTCCTACAATACACTGGCGCAAATTTATCACGCAACCATCCAGGCAGTAGCTTATGGCACGCGCAATATCATCGACGAAATGGAAAAACAAGGCTACGCAATCGAGCAGATCAATGCGTGCGGAGGCGGCACAAAAAACGAACTGTGGATACGCGAACACGCCGACGCCACACAGCGTCCCATTCATCTACCCAAAGAACCCGAAGCCGTACTGTTGGGATCAGCAATCCTCGGTGCCGTCGCCGCAGGTGCCTATGCATCAATTCAGGAAGCGATGGGCGCAATGTGTCACGCGGGCGAAGTCATCGAACCCAATCGAGACACCGCAGATTATCACGCCTGGAAATACGAAAAACAATTGACCATGTACGACCAGCATGTGAACCGACGCAACATCGACTAATCAGAAATTCGGTTGTGTTTCGCGCGATATCGCATTAGCATGGAATTGTTAATTATCAACTGAAGGAGATAAACCGTGAAAATCGGATACGGCACTTATGCAATGCAAACGGAAAATATCTTCGACGCGCTTCCTCGCCTGCGCGACATAGGTTACGAAGCCCTCGAAATCAACACAGGTGACGACTGGCCCACTGCCCCGCACAAACTCGACACCGCTACCCGCGAAACACTCGCCAAAACCATCCAGGACCTCGGCTTTGAATCCCCCGTCACCATGGCCTTGATGCCCATCTGCACACAGGGTGATAGCCGTCCCGCCATCCTCGAAAAATTTGACGACGCCTGTATCCTCGCCAGTGACCTCGCCTTCGGTGATAGCCCCGGCATCATCGTCAGCACACTCGGCGGACTGCACGGCACATGGGACGAAGTCAAACACACCTATTGCGATCAACTCCTCGAATTGGGCGACTGCGCCGCCAAACACAACGTCATCCTCGCAACCGAACCCCATGCGGGCCACCCACTCGACACACCCCAAAAAGTCGATTGGCTCATGCGGCAAACCAATCACGACAACGTCAAAGTCAATTTCGACATGAGCCACTTTTACGTTGACGGTATCGCCCTCCAGCCGAGCGTTGACCTGTGCGCCCCCTATACCGTCTCCACCCACATCAAAGACGGTCATCGCGTCAACGGACAGGTGCGCTATCTCCTGCCCGGCGAAGGCGACTTCGACCTCGTCACTTACTTCAAAGCCGTCGCAGCCGCAGGCATCACCGTCCCAATCACCGTCGAAGTCACCGCGCAAATCTGGAGACAACCCGAATACGACCCCTGGCCCGTCGCCGAACAATGCTTCAGTGCACTCGACAACGCGCGCACAGAAGCAGGTATTACATAAGATAAATCAAAAATTCAATCATGCCCTACAACATCCTCCTCATCCTGACCGATCAACAGCGCTGGGACTCGCTCGGTTGTTGCGGTGTAAGCGGCGTACACACCCCCAACCTCGACCGCCTCGCCAGTGAAGGCACGCGCTACGACCAGTGCTATGTCAACAACCCGATATGCACGCCCAGTCGCGCCAGTCTCTGGACCGGTAAACACCTGCCCGGTCACGGCGTCTATCGCCTGCACGATGTTCTACCCCAGGACGAAATCCTCTTTCCCTATCATCTGCGCGAAGCCGGCTACGACACTGCGCTCTTTGGCAAACTCCACGTTGCCGGTCACATGTGGGAAATGCAATACCGCCACCGCTTCGACGGCTTCAACACCTATGAATGGGCACCTGACCCCAATGGGTATCGGGGATGCGACACCGCGTACTTCCGCTGGCTTGCAGTACATCATCCCGACATTCTCCAGCGCTGGAAACGCGACGGCAACAGCATTGGCCATGTACGCGCCGAAGCCCACTTCACCACCTGGGCCGCCGACCGCACCATCGACTATCTCCACCGCATGCAGGGCACACACCAGCCCTTCTTCTGTTGCATGAGCGTCTTTGATCCGCACAGCCCCTATACAAATTATCCCAAAGAATACGCCGACTACCTCGACATCGATGCCTTGCCCGAACCCTTTGCCGTAGATGAATCCTTTGACCACCGTCCAATTGCACACAGGCGAGAGCACAACGGGCGATCTTTCCCCTCAACGGACACCCTGCGCGAAAGCCGCATCGGCTACCACGCGGCCATCACCCTCATCGACGAACAAATCGGGCGCGTCTTGCAAACACTCAACGATACAAATTTTGCGGACAACACCATCGTCATCTTTGCCAGCGACCACGGCGACATGCTCGGCGATCACGGCCTCACCGTCAAAGGCGCATACATGTACGACGCCTGCACACGGGTGCCCATGATCATCCGCGCACCAGACACATCCGGCGGTCAAATCATCGACGCCCCCTGCCAACTTCACGACATTGCCGCAACCGCACTCGCCATCGCCGGATGCGAACAAACCGACCTCATGCCCGATGCGTGCGATCTCCTGGACACCAACGCCTTGCAACAACGCGGCCATGCCGTCTGCATGCACCGCAACTCGAGCACCACGCGCGGAGGCTATCACAACCCGGAATTGCACATTACCATGTGGCGAGAAAACCGCTACAAACTCAGCATCTACCACGCGCCACAACCCGGACCCGACGATTGCCCCGGCGAACTCTTTGACATGGAAACAGACCCCGACGAAATGAACAACCTCTGGTTCGACGCCGACATGTCCGACACGCGCGACCAACTCATCCACAAACTCACGACTTTTCTCGTGCAACAAGATGCACAGGGACGCGCGAGAGGTAGCGAAGCCCTGCCACCGTGATTTTGGAAAGATAGATCATGACAAAAACCATCATCATGCCCAAATACGGGCTTCAGCAAGACAATGGCACCGTCGTTGAATGGCGCGTCAAAGAAGGCGACCACGTCAACAAGGGCGACATCCTCCTCGACCTGGAAACAGACAAAGCACTCTTTGAATACGAATCGCCCGAAAGCGGTTACGTCCGCAAACTCGTCGCCCAAAACGGCGAAGAAGTGCCAGTGCTCTCTGTCATTGCCATCATCACCGACGAAGCCGACGAAACCATTGAAAATTTAACACCTGCCAGCACGGACTCCCCCACAGAGGAACCGCGCCAGATAACGGACGACACCGCAGAGCGAGAACCCACTCTGGAAGCCTCTACCCAGCGCATCAAAAGATCTCCTGCCGCCCGTCGCCGCGCCCGCGAACTCAACATTGACCTCGCCAACATCGCAGGCACTGGTCCCGGTGACCGCATCGTACTCGCCGATGTCGAACTCGCAGCATCTGCGGCACCATCCTCCACCACACTATCGCGCATGCGCCAGGCCATTGGCAGAACCATGGCCTATAGCAAAAGCACCATTCCGCACTTCTACGTTGCCACTGAAATAGACATGACCGACGCGGAAACCTGGCGCAAAAACCTCGCAGAAACCGACGCCATCAAGCTCTCTGTCACCGACCTCTTTGTCAAAGCCGCCGCCGATGCCCTCACCCAATACCCGGCGCTCAACGCCAGCCTCGACGGAGATACCGCCGTTATCGTACACGACACAGTCGATATCGGCCTTGCCGTTGGCACCGACGACGGCCTCGTCGTCCCGGTCATCCCAAATGCCGATCAGGCATTCCTCACTGACCTCGCCGACGAACGCGGCCAGCGCGTCGAAGAAGCCAGGCAGGGCAGATTGCGCGGCGATGCCAGTGCCACCTTCACCATCTCAAATCTGGGAATGTACGGCATCACATCCTTCACTGCCATTGTCAATCCCCCCGAAGCCGCCATCTTAGCTGTCGGCGCAGCCATCGCGCGCGTTGTCCCCATCGGCGATACCATGACCATCGCCGTTCGCCAAATCGCAGAAGTCACACTCTCCGCCGACCACCGCCTCGTCGATGGCGTGGTCGCGGCTCAATTTTTACAGGCACTAAAACAAAACCTGGAAGACACGAACAAATTGGAAAGCTGGTTGTGAAAAGGAGCCTTTATGTCCCTACCCTCTGAAATCCTGATCAAAATGTACCGCGCCATGCTCCGCATCCGCCGTTTTGAAGAACAAATCTGGGAAGTCTATACCGGCGGACTCATGCACGGACTGGCGCACCTCTACATCGGCGAAGAAGCCGTTGCCGTGGGCGTTTGCGCTGCACTGCGCGACGACGACTTCATCACCAGCACCCACCGCGGGCACGGGCACTGCGTTGCCAAAGGCGGGAACCTCGAAGCCATGATGGCCGAAGTGATGGGCCGCGTCACGGGCCACTGCCGCGGCAAAGGCGGCTCCATGCACATCGCCGACATGTCCGTTGGCATCCTCGGCGCAAATGGCATTGTCGGCGGCGGATTTGGCATCGCCACAGGCGCAGCACTCTCAGCCCAAAAACGCGGCACCGACCAGGTTGCCGTCTGCTTCTTTGGCGACGGTGCCTCCAATCAGGGCATCTTCTTCGAAGTCATGAACTTCGCCGCAATATGGAAACTCCCGGTCATCTACGTCTGCGAAAACAACCACTACGGCGAATACACCCCCACCGGAAACGTCACCGCAGGTAAAAGCATCGCCGATCGCTCCCTCCCCTTCGGCATTCCCAGCACAACCGTAGATGGCAGCGACGCCATTGCCGTGTACGAAGCCACTGCCCAGGCCGTTGAACGCGCGAGAAAGGGCGATGGCGCCACACTCATCGAATGCGACACATACCGCTATCGCGGGCACCACGTTGGCGACCCCGGGGAAGGCTATCGCTCAAAAGAAGAAATTGAATCATGGATGGCCAAAGACCCCATCCAGCAGCTTCGCACAAAAATCTTAGACGACAACATCGCCTCCGGAGCCGAACTCGATGCGGAAGAGCGCGAAGTTGAAAAAGAAATGGAAAACGCGCTCGAAGCTGCCAAAGCCGCGCCTTATCCCGATGTTGAGGAGGTCAATCAACATGTCTATGCGTGAAATGACTTATGGCGAAGCCGTCAAAGAAGCCATGGCCGAAGAAATGCGCCGCGATCCCACGGTCTTTCTCATGGGCGAAGATGTCGGCAAAGCCGGCACGGTCTTCAAAGTACTCCTCGGTTTGCACGACGAATTTGGCGACGACCGCGTCATCGACACGCCCATTGCAGAAGCGGGTCTCGTCGGCCTTGGCGTTGGTGCTGCACTTACCGGCTCGCGCCCCATTGTCGATATCATGTTTGGCGACTTCATCACCCTGGCAATGGACCAGATCGTAAACCAGGCTGCCAAACTGCGCTACATGTCCGGTGGTCAGGCCATCGTGCCCATCACCATCCGCTCCACAATGGGCGCAGGGCGCTCCTCTGCCGCGCAGCATTCGCAAAGCTTGCACGCCTGGCTCGCGCACATCCCCGGCCTCAAAGTCGCCATTCCCTCCACACCCGCCGACGCCAAGGGCCTCTTCAAAACCGCCGTTAGAGACGACAACCCCGTCGTCATTTACGAAGACAAAATGATGTACGCCCTCAAAGGCATGGTGCCCACAGAAGAAGACTACACCATACCCTTTGGACAGGCCGACATCAAACGCGAAGGCGACGACATCACCCTCATCGCCACATCGAGCATGGTTCACGTCGCCCTCGAAGCTGCCGATGCACTTGCCGAACAGGGCATCAGTGCCGAAGTTGTTGACCCGCGCACCCTCGTTCCGCTCGACAGAGAAACCCTCATCGAATCCGTGGTCAAAACCACCCGTGCCGTCATCATCGACGAAGGCTATAAAAATTTTGGTATCACAGGGGAAATCGCCTCCATCGTCTATAACGGCGCCTTTGACTACATCGACGCACCCATCGTTCGCCTCGGCGCAATGGACGTACCCGTACCGTTTAGCAAACCCCTCGAAGACGCCACAATCCCCACGCCCGGAGATGTGGTCAAAGCCGTGCAGGCCATGAAAATCAAATAGCACTCACAAAAAAAGCCCGGCAATCTGCCGGGCTTTTGCATTGTACAATAAAAAAATGCCGAGGACGGGACTCGAACCCGTACGGGCGATTAGCCCAAGGGATTTTAAGTCCCTCGTGTCTACCAGTTCCACCACCTCGGCACAGTATGGCAAAAAATAGACAAAGAGGCCGTGCTTGTCAAACGCACAATTCTCTCTTTACCTCCAAAAATCTCATCTCAGAATTATCCATCCAACCGTTCGGCCAGCGCACAGGTGGCTGGCGTGCCATCTACTTCTGCAAACACTCTCCCAAATTCCTCCCGAGAAACCTGCCGCGTATTCTCTCCGCGATACTGAAATTGCAATGCCCTGCGGCGGTGCGGACTGCGGTTTGGAGGCGTCTGATGGGGTAGCATCGCCGAAAAGATCATCGCCCCTCCCGCCTTCATTTCCAGTGGAACCGCATCGCTATAATCCAACCGACCTTCCACAATCTGACAGTCAATCGTATGTACGTGTTTGAATGCCTCGCCCTTATGTCTGCCGGGCAACACATGCATGCACCCATTCTCCACCGTTGCGTCGTCCAGCGTAATCCACGCTGTAGCAACCGCCTCTAAAGGCAACCAGTCAAAATAGGCATTGTCCTGATGCCAGGGCTTTTCCGACCCGATAAATGGCGGCTTGGAAAGGGCCATCTCGTTTTTCAAAACTACCCTCTGCCCCAGAACGCGTTCCACAAATCCCTTGATACGCGGATGTTCGACCAATGCTCGAAACGTGGGATGCGCCTGATGATACCCGTGCAGTTTGCGAAATTTAAGCTCGGCTTCGGTATTTGCCAATGAAAGAGGGTCCGCAACACCTGACTCAAAGTGGATACCGAACTCGCCATCCAATTCCTGCACCTGAACGCCAGCATAGTTCCCCCTTGTCCCGGGATTTTCTTCCCGCACCCGTGCCCGGCCCGCGCGTGCCTCGTCCATCAGCCATCCCGTGATCTCGCTCAAAGCTGTCTGAGCGGCCTCGACCTCTTCGGCAGTCAACACATTTTCAAATGCGAGATACCCATCCCGGTGAAATTGCGCCACCAGGCCATCGTCCAGGGCCTCTGGACAATCCGGTAAACGCGCTATCGACACAGACATCTTGCCCTCCTGCGTTATACGGCAATACCAAACACTGTTTCCAAATAAATCTAAAGCATTTCAACACACTTGACAAGAACATCGAAACAAATAACCGGTCAATCTCATCATCGAAATTGACCGGTCAATTTTTGGAGGTGCCGGGCGGATTCGAACCGCCGATAAAGGCTTTGCAGGCCTCTGCCTTACCGCTTGGCCACGGCACCCAATACGCTGTGTTTGATCCGCGAAGCGTTAAAATACCGTACTTTATATCGAATGTCAAGGGGTGGCGTCAACGCGCAGCCCAGTTAATACCGCGTCGCTGGATCTCTTTCGCCTCTGGCACATCAAAATCCACGGCTTTGTGCCCCAGGGAAGAGTAAAACACCCGTCCTGCACCCCACATGCGTTTCCAAACTACCGGCATCACACAACCATTGACCCAGGGGGCCACATCGGTCTCAAACGTCGTTGTCACCAGCACTTCATTTCCCGGATCAGTATGCATATAATACTGCTCGGAATGCATCGCAAAATCGCTCAGCCCCGCCACAATCGGATCATCTGCTTTTTCCGGCACAATATTGACCTCATAATCGATCACCCCACCCGGGTGCGACACCCACTGCCCGCCCGTCATCCACTGATAGCCCGTATTATTGCGAAATGCATCGCACATCCCACCGTGCCATCCCGCCAATCCAACGCCACTCTTAACCGCCCCTTGAAGCCCCTGTTCCTGTCCTTTTTCAATGCTACCCATCGTCCAGCACGGCACAACCACGCTCAGTTCCGACATGTAATCCGCATCCGTATAAACATCCATTGAATCGCGAACATCTACATCAAACCCATCTGCTTCCAGTAACGGCGCAAAAATATCCACACATTCCTTTGGCTCGTGCCCTTGCCAACCACCCCATACCATCAGAGCTTTCTTACTCATCTTCATCTCCTTATTTGAAAATCTGTCAACTGCCCAGCGCAAAAGCCAGGCCCCTATCTTCTGCTGTCTTCTTCAGATCATTTAACGTAACGGCATTCAACGGTATGCCCTGTTTGCGATACGCATTCCGCCGCAGGGCTTCGGGTTCACCAGGGGCAAATAGCCGATCCACCCCAGGCGCCCTTTTACAGGCGTGAATCTGCTGAATCGCATTGTCAACCCGCGCCTTGAATCGCGCCACATCTTCAAAAGCACCCACCCGAATAGCCGCCACAAAATGACCATCTTCGCCTGCCTGTGGTCCATCTTCCATATTGCCCAATTCGGTGCCATAGCTCGCGCCGGACAACATAGAAGACAAAATCCCCATCACCATGGCCAGTGCCACACCCTTAAATTGCCCAATCGGCATCAACAAACCATCTATCGCCCTTACGGGATCGGTCGTCGGCACCCCATCCGCATCCATAGCCCACCCTTCTGGCAGGGTCAGTCCTTTTTGTTCATATACACGGATTTTCCCATGCGCAGAGCCTGAAAATGCCGCGTCAAAAACAATGGGAAATTCCCCACCAGCGGGAATCGCCACACTCAAGGGATTAATACCCAGGATACGCTCAGCACCTCCCCACGGAGCCATTGTGGGCAGGGCATTGGTCGTCGCAACCCCAATCATATCGCAATCCAGAGCCATACGCGCAAAATACCCCACGGCACCGCAGTGATTACTGCCCCGAATACCCGCAGCCGCTATACCAATATCCCGAGCGCGAGCAATCACCTGCTGCATCGCAAACCCCATCCCAATCTGCCCCATAGAATTGCCCCCATCCACCACCAGACACGCCCCATTATCCTTCACCACCTCGGGTTTGCCATTTGGATCCACGCCATCAACCGTCAACTGCCTCACGTATTCGGGAACGCGCAATACCCCGTGCGAATGCACCCCACCGAGATCCGCATCCACCAGCGAATCCGCCAACAGATGTGCATCCCCTGCACCCATCCCACACGTCTCAAAAATTGCCTGCACCAAATCCAATAGCGCCCCAGCAGCCACACGCCTTTCATTCTCCATTGCACTATCCCTCAATGCTTGCACGCCACATGTCGATCTTTGTATATCCCCTTTAGAAACTTTTCTGGATTGAGTTCCTCCGGCAAATAATGCCATGCTGTGCTATAGCGCGTGCGATTGCTGTGGTTATCATAAGCACCGTGCAGGAGATTGGCGGAAAAAAGAACAACCGTACCAGCGGGAATGACCAGATCCACAGCCTGCGATTCATCGACCTTTGTCCAACGGCCGTGCCTGCCTATATTTTTTTGGTGTTCGGCAATCTCACCCATCCGGTGGCTACCGGGCACCACCCGCAAACACCCATTCTCCAGATCGGAATCTTCCAGATAAATCCCGCAACTGATAATGCGATCCGTATCGGTCCCAAAATAATAATTGTCCTGATGCCAGCCCGTTGACGTGCCGCCATTGGGCAACTTGGGAAAAAACTTGGTGCCAAACAAATCGATATTTTCACCAATCAATACTGCCACGCGGTCTAAAATCGCCGGTTCTCGCGCCAGTTCCAACACGCGGGAATCAACCACGCAAACACCCTGAATTTTGTGCAACAAGCCCGCCCGGGGTTCCCCGCGATCGTCTAACTCGAGCGTCCAGTGCGGCACTTCCTCGGTCAGTTTGCTACCCTCTGCGACCAGTTCATCAAACACCTGCTTGTAATAGGCCAATCGCTCGCCTTGAATCAGGCTCTCAAAAACGAGATACCCATCTTCTCGAAACTGCTGCACCTGTTCGTCTGTCAACATGAAAAACCTCCCTGTCTCATTTCTCACTGCGGATTTCCCGATTCAACTTCGCAGCCTTCACCAACCCGCGCTCCAGCAATTGGTAATAGGCTGCAGAATCCATCGTCGCTTTTTTCTTTACCAGAGCCTGAACCTCGTCAATCGCCTTGCCATAAGCTGCGACAAGCGCGGGCGAAGCACCTTTGGGAACGCGAAAATTGAGCAAAAAACAACGGTCTGCCAACAACCCATCGCCCGCGTCGATATCGGACAGACGCGTCCCCAACCCATCGCCATTATCGTCCAAAATCGCATTCTCTGTCGCAATCAGGCCCTCACTCAAAAACCAGGCATCTGTCAGTGAAGATGCCTGGGTGCAAATCTCCAGAACCGAAATGCGGTCATCGCGATTTTGATCGGCACTACCATCCTCCAATGCCTGCACAAAAAAACGCGTAAATTGCGTGGCATTGCGCTGATCCATACTGCGCGTACTCGCGCATATAATACGTCCATCTCGACTCAGTGCATTGACAAAAGGCGCACTCATCGACGCACCATTGACAACAATAATGCGCCGCGTAGATAACATCTTCAAAAATCTATCCAGATCTTCAGCTGTCAAATCCGCACCGGGAATATTCAACTTGGCAACCTGGCGACGATAGCTTCCGTGCCCAATTAAAAAAATGAACACATCGTCACCCGACGTTACCCGCTCCGACAAACCGCGGAATACATTGCGGATGCCTGCTATTGACGATGCTCCGTCAGCATTCTCACCCGTCTCATTTACCAGTTGCACATTTGCCGCGGGATGATCACATCGCTCAATCAGCACCCGGCGCAAACGCTGCCCCCAATCGTCAAACCGCTCGGAATACTCGTCCTCTCCACCGCTACCGCTGATGATCACATCAAAAACAGCGGCATTTGCCTGCGCCAGCATCAACACCCAAATTGGGAAAATCCATAATCTCATGGCTCTCCCCGCTTCCGTCTCAAATACCATTCAACGCAAAGCAACAACACGAGTAGAATATAAAAAGGCGGAAAATGCCACAACGGAAAACGATCCAATCGCGCATGAGCCTGGTCGGTATATGGAATCTGCTCAGCCAATTCGTCAAGCGCGTCCAACTCGATAAATTTGCCACCCGTGTGTGCAGACAGGCGTTTCAAAAAATCGGGATTATAACGCGCAGACAAAAACTCGAGATGATCCGGTCGCGCCAGCACAGCCGCGTCCAACTGCCCAATATCTACGCCATCGGAATCGCGCGCCGTGAGCTTCACTCGGTGCAATCCCGCTTCTGTAGCCTCAAAAATCGCAGAATACGCACCCACCTCGGCGATCGATTCAGAAATCGGCAATCTAACCGTCCCACCATTCGGTATCTCGACCTGCACATCGACGGACAGCCCTTCGCGGGGTTCGAAAAGAGAATCGCGCACCACAAACTTCAAATCGCGCATGTCTCCTACGACAACATCCTCGCCGCTATCGATCATCGTCACAGGCTCTGGCACCCGCATTGCCAGCAAACGCGCCAACTGCCGCCAAAAGCGTTCGTGAGCGGCATCTTCAACATTCTGCATCATCTGCCACTGCCACGTCTCGCCCGTACCCAACGCAGCACTCAAACCCTCTCCATACCGCTGCCAGGCAAACAGCGGCTGTGCATCCACAGCTTCAGACTCGGCATCCACCGTCGCCATCACCGTTGCACCAGCGCGCACAGACGCAAACGCATTGACCCCGTAAAGCGCGGACAAATTCGCCCACTGCTCGGCATTGACTTCGGCATCTTCGCTCAAAGACCAGACCCCGGACAATACGCCTTCAATCGTCGGCTTAGCGCGAAAAGCCACATCGTCGTAATCACCCGCAGGGCCCAACACAACGGGCAACATCGGTTCAATAGTAGAATGCGCCCACCCGCCCTCTGAGTACGCGCGGGGACCGCCCAGCATCAAAAAACTGCCCCCGCGTTTGGACACAAATTCCCGCGTCAAATTGAGTTGGGCAAGAGAAAAGAAATCGCGCTCAATATCCCCCCAGATCATCACATGGTAGCGAAAAAGCTCTGACACATCTGAAGGATACCCTCCCGCCAACTCCGACTCTGACACGCCAATGCGGATAAAAACCGCTTCGTCATAACGCGGCGCATTCAGCGCCTGATCGTCAAAACCCTCAAACAGGGGATTCGCCATTGTCGCATCGCGCCCACGGAAAACAAACTTGCGCTCGGCACCAGAAATGCGAACCAGACTCGACAAAACGAGTTGCGGCGCTCCATCTAAGGCACGCCGCAAAAACTTGCCCTCCCAATTGGGACGCCCGCTAAAATACAAAATGCGAAAAACGCGCTCGCGATTATCCACCAGAATATCTCGCGCATTATTCTCAGCAATGCGGTCTTTGGTCGCAACGTCCGTGGTATCTGCCAAACGCACCCGCACGCGGTGTGATACCCAGCCATCTCTTTGCGGATCAAAAGCGAGCCGGACATAATTCTCTTCTTCTGGTCCCACAATCGAAAGCGGTGACGACACCACCACCCGCTTGCCATCCAGCACATCGACCACCACATCTTCACCGCCCAACCCCTCGGCCACCACCCGCGCGGTAACCGCCACCTCATCGGATCGCACGCGCGACACCGATACATCGGTCAATGCCAGATCGCGCCAGAGATCATCGCGTCCTATTCCTACTGTAAAAACGGGCACATCGCGGGACAAATCCGTTATCTGAACAGGCGAGGCACTTTGCTGCACCCCATCGCTAAACACCACCACAGCCGACACCGCAGCTCCCGACATTTGCTTGAGCACCCCGCGAACTGCACCGACAATATCTGTTCGCCCCTGATCAAACGCGAGATCCTCAACCTCATTAACGCGCGCTGTCGTGCTGCCAAACCGAAACCGCGCCACCTGATGGGATTGCGTCAAAACGCGCTCAAAATCCGATCCCTGATACACCTGCACAAATCTTTCTGCCCGCGCCCGCCCATCGTATTCGGGCACCGTCATACTGCGAGAATCATCAAACAGAACAGGCACAAAATGCGTACCAGGCTCCAATTTCCGCGCCACCAGCGCAGGTCCCAATAACAAAAATAGCGCCAGCGTCAACGCCACTGCGCGCAACCCAATTAACGCCTTTGAAAGCGCGGGTCGCCGCCTGTGCCAGAATCCCACACTCGCACAAAAAACAACGCCGAGAAGGACCAGCGCCACAGGCCATGCGACATCCAGTACAAACCGCACATCCCGATATACAGCGGCGCGATCCCCGGCCAACAAGTGTAATAACCAGTCAGTCACTTCTCATTTTCCGTCAACGCTTTAAAATACTCGGCAACGCGGGCGCGGTATTGCTCGGGAATTTCGTCTGCCTTGCCAGCGGAAAGACCATAGTCTCCTTTTCGCTCGCGAATCAACACCGACAATTCTTCTGCAGACAGCGTCAAAGGCTTGATTGCACGCTCAAAAATCAAATCGTACTGCGGCACCGCTCCCTTGCGATAATAATCGCGCCCAATGCCCGCCAGATCTTCGCGGATACCCGTCAAACGCTGTCGCACACCCAAATCAGCTGGCAAAAGCGACTCGGCCTCGCGCAAGCGATCCATCCAATCGCGAAAACCGCCTTCGGCAAATCGGCGCAACGCATCGGGATCTTGCGGACCCCACCCAAATCGCCCATCGCGGCCATCCGATCCTCCTCCCATCACACGCTCCAGACGCTCCTGCGCCCGCTCCAGCGCCTCCAGGTCGTCGCGCACCAGAAGTTGCGCGACACCATCGAGGTTTTCAGCCGCCTGATCCAACTTCTCCGCCACAGCGCGCTCGTGTGTTTCCGATGCTCGCCACGCCCCCAGTCTCACCAATCGCTCGCCCGCTTGCATATCTTCAAAAATGCCCTCTCGGCTCGTCTCGCGCAGCCAGTCATTGAGTTTTTGCGCCATCAAACCCTGGCTTTCAGCGGCCTTTTCAGCCAACGCACTCGCCTCCTCCATCATATCGCGGAACTGATCGGTCGTGCGTTGCTTGCCCTCGAGCATCTCGCTCAATGCGCGCTCCGAATCAGACAGCGTTCCGCGCTGCGTCTGCTGCTCCTGAGCCTGTGCGACCAAACCGCGCTGTTGGGCCCGCAAACTATCCATATTTTCTTGTAACATTCTCATGCGCTCAGCCGCAGCCCCGCGCGACAAATTGCCCAATTGCTCCTGCACATCGCGCAATGCGTCCAAAGCGCGATTGCCCGCAGCCCGCGCCCGTTGCAACTGATCGTTATTCAGATTTTGCGCGCTGCGATTCATCTGCCGCCGCGCACCTTCCAATTGTTCCCGCGCCCGCCGCGCCTGTTGTGGGTCCATATCCCCAGACGCAATCTCGCCATTGACTGCATCGAGCGCGTCCATCGTCTGACGCTGCGCTTCGCGCAACTGCTCCAGGCGCCGTTCGGCTTCTTCGCGCGCTTCGCGCTCCAGCTTTTCCGTCTCTGAAATCAACTGCGCCACATCTTCGTTAATCGCCGCCTGCCGCCTGGTCAATTCCTCAATTTTATTTTGTGCCTCTGCCGTCTCAGCCAGTTGCTGTTGCAATGTAGATGCCTCTTCCCGAAAATCTCGCCGTTGCGCCAACTCCAGACCATCTAACTCGCGCTGCTGTGCCTGACCCCCACCACCTCCGCGCTGTCGCTGCCTGCCTTGCACCACCTCAGATTCTCTCGGTCTTCTCTGCAAAAGATATCGATACGCGCGCTGAGCGTGCCCCCATGCCCTTGCCAATGCCGCATCCGGATCGTCAAAAGACGCCTCGTGCAATGCCTCTACAACACCCGCAAACTCAGCTTCCAAATCCGCTGCTGGATTCCTCACAGAACCCCGAACATTCTCCTGCGCCTCAATAATGGCGTGCTTCTGCTCATCGTATTCTTCCCAATCCATTCCCGACGCACCTTTGCGCAAATTCCAGATCGCGATAATCACCTGCTTCTGGCCCTCAGCACCACCCCGCTGCCCCCTGCCCTGCCCCTGTTGACCACCCTCGTTGCTCACAGCCTGGCGATAGAGTCTTTCAAAAGGCCGAATCTCCAAAAAATAGGGATCGCCCAGAGTCTCAATCTCAGACCGTCCCGGCTTGCCATCTTCTGCCCAGACCGTCCAGGTAATAAAATCACCCGCCGCGAGTTCCAGATCTTCCAGTGCCATCGGATACTCACCCTCTGCGCTCTCTATCCGCGCTGTCTCCGTCTTAAGAGAAATCCGCACGGGATCGCGCCCTGCAACCTCGTATTGCAAACCGTAATCCGTGAGCCTGTAATCGTCTTTTATCGAAAACCCAAAAGCCACTTCCTCAATTGCCGTAGCTTCGTCATCCCCGCGTGGAAAACGAACCTGAATACGCGGCGGCTGATCGACCTTCGCCGTAATTTTATACGCGCGCGCATACTCATTTCCCTCGCCATCGGCATCTCGCAACGCCACCTCGTATGTCCCGTTCTCTGTAATCGACAGCGCGCCTTCCCACAAGGCATCATCTGACTTTTTCAACGCCATTTCTTTTTCACCATCCAATACCAGCGATGCCTTCTCCAACTCTTTATTAACCGTCACTGATACAACCACCTCCGTGCCCTCAGGCGCCGTAATATCACCGCCATAAGGCACATCGCGGTCCTCCATTTCCAAATAATCGGGATAGCGATATAGAAGTCCAATCGATACGACCTCGGGCGGCGTCCACACCGAAAGAGTATAGACATCGGAACGATAAGCCCCAACCTGCACCTGGTACTCTGTATCGGCATACAAATCGCGCAATTGATGGGCAAACACATCGCCAGCCTCACCAGGCTCTAAAGGCGCGGTTTGCCAGTCCCCGCCCGATGGTCGCCACTGAATTGCCTTGCTCGCACCCATAAGATCTGTCGTCACCCAAACCATCTGATGCGCCCCGCGGCGCACCCGCGCATCACCCGGTTCAACCGTATAGGGCAAAGGCAAAGCTGGTGCAAAAAACAACCGTCCCGCAATATCGCCCAGATTAACCTGCCACAATGCCACGAGCAACACAACAGCACCCAATCCCCAAACCCCAAAAACCGCGCGGCGCACGCGCTTCAAAACGCGCAAATCAATCACAGGTGGCGCCTGTATCGCCGACAATTCGCGCACCTGCTGGAACACCTGCTCGGTCATCCACTCGGAAACCGGCGTTGACCCGTGCAGCGACACAGTACTCACAATCAGATCCTCAAGCTCGGGATGATGTACATCGAGAAAAAGCGCGATCTGCTCTCGTGTCACCACCGTCCGCTGCGGAACGTACAACCACTTATACCCCGCCCCAAAGACCAGAAGGAGAAATGCTATCACCGGCACAATCACAGGCACGCGATCGGCAAAAGCCACCACAGCGCACAACCCAATCAGCAAACCCAAAAACACCGCACCAAACATCAACCGACCCTGCAAACGCCGCCGCCGCTCAAACTGCGCGGCAACTTCGCGGATCGCGTGTTCCAATTTAAGCGGTAGCAATGGTATCATGTCCGTACCTCCCGCGCACTCAAATACGCGGCGTAAAAATGTTCAATCAAAAGCAAAGCGAGCAAAAATCCGAGTATCCAGCGGCCGTATTCATACACAATTGAAAGATCAGTCGATGGTTTGCCATCTCGCTGAAATAACACGGGCGCATCGCACAGCCGAATCTCAAATTCCGCGGGCGTTATCCGCGCCAAATCGCTCTCTCGGTCTGCGACATTGACCGATGCGATTTGCGTTCCCCATTGATATACGCCGGGCACCTGGAATATACGCGCATCGCCAACGGCAGAATCCAATCCCTCTGGTCCCATAACTCGTTCCACCGCATCAGACGTGCTTATGGCATCGCCCACCAGATAATCTGTCTCGATCTCCCGATCACCCGATAAATAGCGCAACGTCTCGTGCAACAAAGGCACAAACCGCGGCGTCCGCGCCAGATTTGACCGATCAAACCCCATCCCACCGGCCCAGACCACGATGCGACCTTCTCCTATTCTGCCTTCGACAATAGCGGGCATCAAATCGTCGTATTTTGCCAGCACCGCGGCTGAACTGTCGGCGGTAATAACGTGGTAATTCTCATAACGCACAGATGAAAAATCGTTAAATCGCGCTCCCCTGAAAGGACGAAAAATGGGATGTTCCAAATCGACCCACGCCAGCGCGGCATAACCCGCATCCTCCACCCCAGAAATCCTTATATTTGCGTACGCGAGCAAGGCATTCACAGACTGAATATCGGCATCCCTGCGAAGCGGCAAAAACAGCGCCCCTCCATTCTCAACATACTCTCTAAACTCACTCACAGCAGTCACATCTTCGGCAATCACCGCCGATCCCATAAGGTCCCCAGACCATGTCAATCGCCAATCCGCACCCTCGGGCACAGCAGCCTTGAGCATAAACCGCGAGGACTCCGAAGCATTCAACACCGCAATGGGATGTTGCGGTTTGGCAAGCCAGGCAAAAAAACGGCGATCATCTCGCTGCAACCCATCGCCTCCCGCGAGCGCGACATATCCGTTTATCCCATCCTCCAAAGGCACGGAGAAAGCTACCTGCGTCGCATTGCCCTGCAACACCGTTACATCGCGCGTTTCTATCACCTCTCCACTGACCATTAGCTGCGCGGCAAGTCCCCCTTGCCCAGACCAATTTCTCACCCGAGCGCGAACCCGCAATACATCGTCCTTTAAAGCCCGCACAGCGAGCGCGTCAACCGACGCATTGGACACCTGCGCGGTACCCACATCCACCACTTGAAGCGCAATCGCACCCGGCAACCGCCATCCCATATCGGATAGCGGCATGCCACTCGCCTGAAAATCGCTGATCACGTGAACCACGCGCTTCACCTGCGCAGTATCAGCCGCAAAAACATGCTCAACGGCCTGAAGTGCCGAAACATAATCGGTATGTGCCCACGTCACATCGGCGATCTCAATAGCGCGTCGAACATCTGCCACATCACCCGAAAGCGGCACATCGACCACAGCCTGCTGTGCAAATCGCACAAATCCAACCCGATCCCCCGGTCCCACAGTCTCCAACACGGCCTTTGCCCCTGTTTTCGCGCGCTCCCACACCCCATCATATCCCATACTCAGCGAAACATCCATCGCAATCACATGATCTGTTCGCCCCGAAGGTGCTGCTTCAGCATCCAATATCATCTCTTGAAAAGGCCGCGCAAACGCAAGAGCCAGGGCAACCAGCACCGCCATTCGCAACAACATCAACACAACGTGTTGAACGCGTCTGCGCTCGATCACCTCGCGCTTGATATCGGGCACAAACATCAAACTGCTAAACCGCACGGTCTCGCGCTCCGGACGGCGAATGCGATGCACAAAATAGGGAATGCCAATCAGCGCAACACCAAATGCAAATAGCGGGACCAGCAATCCCATCAAACACCTCCCTGCGACCGCCTGCTCGGCGCGATCAGCCCATCGTTGCGCCGATGTAAAAACCGATGCAACGCCATATCCAGAGGTTCAGAACACGCGAACTCTTCAATATCGATTTCCGCTGCCAAACACGCTTCTCTTATCGCGTCAAAATGTCGCCTGCGATTTTCCAAATAGGCCTCTCGCACCTCCTCTGGCACGGCAAATTGCTCGCGATTGTCCTCGGCATCCACCAGCGTCACCGACCGATCAAAGGGAAACGTCTGCTCAGCTGGATCGCTCACCTGCAACACCAGCACATCGTGACGCTGCGCCCTCAGAGAACGCAAATGCACAATCATCTCATCTGCCGGATGCAACAAATCGCCGATCAGCACCACCATGCCCCGCGCAGGCAACACATCGCCCATCACGCGCAATGTCCCCGCCGTATCCGTCTCTTCACCCGCGGGCCTCAAATTGTCGATCTCCATCAAAATACGATGGCGTTGCCCATCTCGACGACGCGCTGGCACATGCGCAATCAACTCCCGATGATAAGCGGCAAAACCCACAGCATCCCCCTGACCAGAAGCCAGCATCACCAGACACGCCGCCAGCATCTGTGCATACCGAAACTTGCTCACTTCTCCCGAACCATAGTCCATAGACGCGCTGCAATCCAGCAAAATAGTAGAACGCAAATTGCGCTCATCCTGAAACTGCTTCACGTGCAACCGATCACTCCGCCCGTACAGCCGCCAATCCACAAAGCGCAAATCATCGCCCCACGCATAGGGACGATATTGGGCAAACTCGACCGACGCCCCGTGGTGAATACTGCGATGCGCTCCGCCCTGTAGCCCGGAAATAACCGTACGCGCCAGAAGCTCCAGATCGGCAATACGCGCCAACTCAGCCGGATCGAGATATGTGTAAATGGAGTTTTGCATAGCGGTCAGTCTCATACCAGATCCGCTTCTGGCGGCTGAATAGTCTCCAACAACCGATTGATGACATCCTCGGCATTTACGCGATCGGCTTCGGCTCTAAAATTGGTCAAAATGCGATGGCGCAGCACATTGGGCGCAACCGCCTGAACATCGCCAAAAGAAACGTGATATCGCCCCTTGAGCAGTGCCCGCGCCTTCGCCCCCAGCAACAACCCCTGCACGCCGCGTGTGCCAGCCCCCCAACTCACCCATGAAGTCACAAAATCCGGCGCTGTATCGCCAGGGCGGCTCGCCTGCACCAGTTGCACCGCATAACGCGCCACAGGCTCGGCAACCGGAACCATCCGCACCAGCCTGGCAAAATCGAGCATATCTACACCCGAAAACACAGCCTCAACCTCTTCGGCCTCAATCGACGTCGTGCGCGTCGCCACGTCCAACTCTTCATCCTCCGCCAAATAATCAATCCAGATATTCATCATAAAACGGTCCAACTGCGCCTCGGGCAGTGGATAAGTACCCTCCAACTCAATGGGATTCTGCGTCGCCAGAACAAAAAACGGTTGCTCCAGCGCGTGCAAATTACCCCCTATTGTCACCTGCTTCTCCTCCATCGCCTCCAGCAGTGCAGCCTGCGTCTTGGGCGGCGTGCGGTTAATCTCATCAGCCAACAAAATATGCGTAAAAATAGGACCTGGAATAAACCGCAACTCACGGTGCCCGCCCACGCGATCCTCATCGATAATCTCTGTACCCGTTATATCCGAAGGCATCAGATCCGGCGTAAACTGCACGCGCTTAAAATCCAAATCCAGAATCTTCGCAATCGTACGCACCAGCAGCGTCTTTGCCAAACCCGGCGCCCCCGTCAACAAACAATGACCGCCGCTAAACAACACAATCAGCAGCGACTCAATAACCTCATCCTGCCCGACGATCACCTTGCGAATCTGCTCCATCATCCGCGCTCGACCATCGCGCAACTTGTCTATCGCCTCAGCTTCAAATGGCGTTTCTCGAACTTGAATAGTTTCTCCCAAAAGTCACCTCAAATGTTACGAATCAACGAATCTGCGAATCAACGAATCTGCGAATCGAAGCTCGCACTAAATTTGGGTGGCGGGGTGGGATTCGTCTATTCGTCTATTCGTCTATTCGTCCTCAATGCGTCATCGCATACACCACGATATTAATACCCATCGGATACGCCTTGGGCGCGGAAAAATTGCGAAAATACTCGTAATTCTCGCCCTCGCGCTCCCAACCATCGCCCAAATCTGTATTGTGCATCACCACGACCATCAACCGTCCATCCCGATCAAAAATGCCCTTGCAATGCGCCTCAGAACCGTATTGGTCATAACGCCCAGCCCAGCCCTCATAAGTAATCCCCGTCGATTGCCAGTCCCAGAAACTCCCCAGACCCGGCACCTGCGGCACCTCCTTGATATCAAACACAATGTGAAACAACTCGTGATCCAGCGGAATATCCACCAGAGGAAATTCATCGGGTGGCAACACCTGAGAAATCTCGTACTCCCAATTTCGCCACGCATCATCTCCCCAGAAATCATCCACCAGCAAAAAACCACCGCGCAACAAATAATCGCGCAACCCCTCCTGCTCGGACACACTCAGCGCCATCCGTCCCACCTCGAGCATATAAATAAACGGATACTTAAACACCTCGGGATCATCGAGACGCACGACCACATGCTTAAACTGCCCATCTTCTGTGCGATTCACATTGAGCGTTGTAATTTGAGACAACCGCAGTGAAAAATTCTCATCCGACTCGGGATAATCCACCGACCAACTGCCCCGCCGCCGCCGATACCCCCAATCATCATCGCCCGTATAATTCGAATACTCGATACGACAAAACGTAAACGTATTACCCGGAAAAATATCGCGCTCCATCCGCTCAATAGGACCTCGCCGTCTGCGACCGAACTGTGCATCGACATCCCACTCGGGCATCAACAGCACCAACAAACACGCCAACAAAATTCGCATCACGGCACCTCCACCAATTCCAACAACAACTGTTGTGCATCCCAAAAATGCGGCATGGTTTCCAACAGCGCGAGCACCTCGGCTTTTGCAGCCTTGACCTCGCCCTTTTTTGCGAGCGCCTCCGCCAGATTGAGCCGATGCTCGGCGCGTCCTGGTACATCCAGATAAATAAGCCGACGCCAATCCGCGATAGCCGCATTCCAGTCTTCCAGCATCTCGTAAACCTCGGCACTTCGCGTCAGTATCTCAACCTGAAAAGGACGAACAGCCAATGCCCGATCCAGCACGGCACGCGCAGCCGTCCAGTCTTTATCCTCCACATAAAATCCACTCAATAACAGACAGGCTTCATGCGCCATCGCATCCCATCCAACGAGCTTTTTTAATGCTTTGCGATACCACTCCGGATCACCGCGCACAGCACCGGCATCTGCCCATAGCCGCAAAGGCGCATCTTCCGCAGCATAGTCCGGATACAAAGCGTACGCCTCCAGGAAAAACCGCTCGGCATCCGCCCAGTTTTCTGTCTCAACTGCCTCTTTTCCGGCATCCACCGCCTTGCGAAACTCCGAATTTTTGGACAGCGCCTTGAGGGGCGCGCATCGATTCCCCAGATATTCCATAAACCGCTCATCCACAATACGAGCAGAAACACCACTGGCCGAAATCAACGCCTCAACAGCCTCCATGCCATCGCCAATGCGGTCGAGTGCTGTCACCAGTGCATCGTGGCCGTAGTGATTCACATAAAAAGCCACAAACTCGCCCGATACAAAATACCCATACATCAGATGCATCGGCGTTTCTGGATCGGTAAAAAACCGCCCGAGATCGCCTACAGCGGGAAACCCCTCGCCATCTACAATATGTTTAAATTCCGGCCCCAGTCGCTGCCCCCACGACACATCCTTTTGCGTCTCTTCATAGACCGAAATCCCCTCCGACAACCAGCGCGGCATGCGATTGTGGGTCTTTTGCAGCGTAATCACATGCACAAACTCGTGCCACAACACCTGTTGCCAGTTCATCGTACCGGGTGGTCGTGCCCGGGGAGAATCCATCGTAACCAACCGCCCAAAACAAATACCCAAATGCCCCGCATTGCCCGGCAGTCCAACCGACCGCACCATAAACACATCGTGATCGTCAAACACCTGCACCACCACGGGCGTGTGCAATGCAATATTGTATTTTCTCTGATAGTATAAAGCCGCTTCATTGAGCAACTTCAACAACTCATCGGACATCACCTCGGCTTCTTGCCTGGGCAATTGCAACTTAAAAATACCGCGCGATATCGTCACAAAACCATCGATCGCATCGGCAGCTTCGAGTAAGTTATACGCCCGCACGCTATATGGGTCGGCAGCAAAAACTTGCTCCAACTCGCTCCGAGCCTCGGCATCTTTGCCCAACCGCAACAAATCATACGCCAACAGCAAACGCGCCTCGACATCTTTTGCATCAATTTCCAATGCACGCGCTTGAAAAGCACGCCCTTCTTCAAACCGGTATTGCCGCGACGCAATGCGCCCGGGAATGCGAAAAGCCCCTGAAAAATACCCATTAAAAGCCAATACTCGTTCCTGCGTCTTTTGCATCGCCGCAGAATCGTCCAATAAAAAAAACGCCGCCGCCTTTAACCCCAGCGCTTTCAGGTGATTTGGATTAACAGAAAGGATAGAATCCAACACCTCAAGCGCATCATGTGGCGCATTGCGATCCAGCAATTGCTCGGCTTGCAACCGCTGGACCTCTAAATGATTCGGATTGAGGGCGAGAAGTTGCGCCATCACTTCCGAAACCCGCTCGTCGCCCGCGCGGTAATAACACCACATCAACCCCGCCAGAGCCTCCTGGTTCTCGGGGTCCAACGCGAACGCTGCACCGTATTTTTCTGACGCCACGTCAAAAGCGCGTTTGTCCAGCGCCAGATTGCCCGCCGCAACCAGCACAGACGCGCTATTGGGAAAAACCTCAGCCATCAAATTGTAAAACCGCAACAGCGATTTTGGATCTTCGCCCTTTAACTCGCGCAGACGCGCAATTGCGATTAAATCATCGACATCATGGCGATATTCCGACAACAAGCGCACCTGATCCTCGGCCTTCATCAATGCCAGGCCATAATCGCCCATCCGACCGCGCAGGCGATACAATTCGGCCAATCGCACGGTCGCATCGAGCGCACTTCCAATCCCTTCCAGTTGCTCAATCGCTTCGTCAACGCGTCCCGTCAACGCCAGCAACTCGGCATAATCCCGCCGCGTTGACCACGGGTGATAAGACGCGCGATCGAGCACTTTCACCGCCTCGGCATAATCACCCCGCGCCCACAGCACGCGATAATCCGTCTCCTGAGCAGAAACGCTGTCCGAGCTAAAGAGTATTGCGAAGATTAAAGATGTGGTTTTGGCTATTCGCAACATAATCATAAATCCCGACCAACCTGCATACACTTGCCCGCGCTTTCAAAATTTCGACACCAATACCATCTGGTTTGTTCCCATTCACCTCTCACCTATTATACGGAAAATGCCCCCCGCGCACATTGCGCCATACCGCGTCACAAGCCTCTAACACATCCTCATCCAAACGCCCATCTGCCGCCTGAATATTGTGCGTCAGGTGTTCCAACTTGCTCGCACCCAAAATCATCGAATCGACAATCGACTGAGACATCAACCATTGCAAAGACAATTCAATCATCGTCTTGCCAGCAGAATGTGCAATCTGCTTCAATTCATCGAGCGCATCAAAATTGCGATCATACCAGAACCGGCCGTAATAATCCCGGTTCAAATCGAAACGCGTGCCCGCTGCGGGTTCGGTATCCCGTGTGTGTTTGCCCGTCAGCATGCCCGCTGCAAGCGGATTATATACCGCCATCCCAATATTCATTTCACGGCTAAACGCAACACACTCCTCATCGATACTCCGCGTAATCAAATTATAGGGTACCTGCAACACCACAGGCGGTGCCCAATTGTTTACATCGCATTTCCAAAGTGCTTTCATCACCTGCCACGAAGCGAAATTCGACATCCCCACATATATGACCTTCCCCTGTTGTACCAAAGTGTCAAACGCCGCCATTGTCTCTTCAAGAGGCGTATTCCAATCGGGCTTGTGCAAATAGAGAATATCCAGACAATCGGTCTGCAACCGCTTCAAACACGCTTCCACTCCCCGAATCACGTGCCAGCGGTGCAAGCCCTGATCCTTAATCTCATCCTGTCCGACAAAATTGGCGATCTTGCTCGCCAAAATCACCCGATCGCGTTTGCCCTTGAGCGCCTTACCCACAATTTCTTCGGACACGCCATTCACATAAGTATCTGCCGTATCGATAAAATTCACACCGGCATCCAGAGCCGTATCCACCATGCGAATAGACGTAGCCTCATCGGCCTGATCCCCAAATGTCATAGCGCCCAAACATATCCGCGACACGCGAATACCCGTCCCTCTCAAAACGCGATACTCCATCTCTCCTCCTAACTGTTGCTTGTGCAATCTTTTTTCTTATCTTTAACTATCGCTATAACATAACACTGTCTCGCGACTTCGCAATATACTATGATCTGGCTCTTCATCTTTATTTTTCTCGCATTTTGGGTCTATATGGGCATTGAACTCTACCTGTATTTCCGAAAACCCAAAAATACCGACAACTGGGACGACCTGTCCGAATGGGCGTGGCGGCGCACAGTGCGCAAAGCCATTGACGAGATGTTAAAAGAGAAACGGTAGTCAGCAGGTTTTATGAACGCATTCCAAAAAACCGCCATCACCACCCTCGTTGCGATCCTCTTGCTCATCGGCGTTGGCAGTCTCGTGCGCGTATCAGGCGCGGGCCTGGGGTGTCCCGACTGGCCCCGGTGCTGGGGCTGCTGGTTCCCGCCCTCGAGTATCGACGACATCAACCGGGCCTATCTCGCAGAACGCGGGCTAAACATCGAAGACTTCAACCCTGTCAAAATGTGGATCGAATACATCAACCGCCTCATCGGCATGATCATCGGCATGCTGGTCATCGCCACCTTCTTGCGCGCCATCCCATATCGAAAAACACACCCTGCCATCTTCTATGGATCGCTAATAGCCGTCTTCCTGGTTGGCTTTGAAGGCTGGCTCGGCGGTCAAGTCGTAAAATCCGGTCTCAAACCCGGCATGATCACATTGCACATGGCAGGCGCAATGGTACTCTTATGCCTGTTGCTCTACGTCACATTTCGCGCCGTTGACATCCGCCTTCCCGCCACATTGCCTACCCCCAAATTACTCGCCCACCTCTCTGCCCTGCTCTTCATCATCGTATGTATTCAAATGCTACTCGGCACACAGGTGCGCGAAGCCATCGATCCCTACATCAAAAATAGCGCGGGCGTCGCTCGCAGTGCGTGGATCGCCAATATTGGCCTTATGGATCACATCCACCGCTCTTTCACCTGGGTGGTAATTGCCGTTGCCGCTTATCTCGTCTATATCATACGCAAAAATGCAATAAGAGGCTTGCTCAAAGTGAGCAGCTACCTCGCATTCGCACTCATTCTGTTTCAAGCAGCCAATGGCATAGCTCTGGCGTATGGCGGGCTACCCCGCGTATTTCAAGTACTCCATCTCGTGACCGCGGCCCTGCTAATCTGCGCGGTCTATGCCCTGTGGCTCGCACTGAGAACCATCAACACAAGGAGGTCTTCATGAAAGTTTCCGTCTGGCACCGCGAACTCTCCGATTCGTATCTGCGATTTGTCACCCAACTCGGCGCTGACGCCCTCGATTTTGGGACTGATACGGACATTCCTGGCGTTGCAGAACAGGGGTATCCCGACCTGGACGAACTTCTAAAAGTAAAGAAAAAAATCCATTCCTGGGGCCTGTCGATCAACCGCGTCAGCCTGCCGAATATCACGGAAAAATTTATGACCGATCAACCCGGCGGCGAAAAAGAACTCGAAAATACATGTACGGCACTGCGCATACTTGCCGAAGCAGGCGTACCCATTGCACGACAGCGATTCTGGGGCGACACCTTTAACGAACTCATGTTTCGCTACCGATCTGAACACCGCGGCGGATACCTCTCGCGAGGCGAAAGTCAGGCACTGACCAATCCCGTGCCCGAAACCCCCGATTACGAAGCCCTGCAAGACTGGTGGAAACACTTCTGCATCGTCTATGAAAACCTCGTGCCCATAGCCGAAGAAACCGGGATTAAGCTCGCCATTCACCCGTCGGACACCCCCAATCCGGACACCCCGTTGGGCGGCCTGGGGTTTCACCGCGTCATCGACGCCTTTCCCAGCGCGCAAGTCGGCTATCTCTACTGCTGTGGCACCCGCGCCGAAGCTGGTGGCTCACCGCTCGTCCTCGACGAAATTAACAACTACGGCCGCAAAGATCGCATCTTCATGATACACTTCCGCAACGTGCGCGGCTCACTCGCCACGGCGCGCGGTTTTGAAGAAACTTTGCTCGATGACGGCGACATGAACATGTTTAAGCTCTTGCTGGAACTCAATCGCGTGGGCTTTGATGGCTGTCTGAATCCCGACCACATTCCCGGGCTCGAAGGCGACAACGATCCCATCACTGGTGGGCTGGCTTACTCCGTGGGCTACATCAAAGCACTATTTGCCGCCCTTGCCGCCCTGCCATAATGCGGCGACTGCGACGCGCTCACCATCTTGACAACCCATAAGCGATTTGATATATTTGCCTTCGCACTGGATCAGGTGCCGAAGTGATGGAACTGGTAGACGTGCGGCGTTCAGGGCGCCGTGGGCTTAGGCCCGTGTGGGTTCGAATCCCACCTTCGGCACCATAAATTCTCACATAGAACACAGAAAGGGTTATGCCGCTCGGCATAACCCTTTTTTATACACAACGGAGCGCGAGGGTGATCAATTACGGCGAAGGAGTTGCACTTGGGGCGTCACTGGTTTGGGCATCCACCAGCCTCGTCTTAAGAACGCTATCCCAGCACCAGCCATCGGCACTCATCACAGCTATCCGCTGTGGGATTTCTGGACCATTTTTCTGGATGCTATTGCCTTTCGGTCCCCCCCTATCCACACTCGTCAACGTACCACTGCACGAATGGGGGCTGTTGATCGGCTCCGTATTCATCGGCATAGTCATTGGCGACCAACTCTATTTGCACGCCATGAAAGAAATTGGCGTATCGCGCACAATGGCTCTGGTTGGCACGCTTCCAATAACCACGCTCATTTGGGAACAACTGCTACTCGATGTACCCGTCACCCACACCTTTATTTTTGGATGCGTGTTGGCGGCATCCGGCGTTATCTTACTCTCTCAACGACCACGCAAAAAACGCCAGGACACGCAAGAACACCCCATCCGCCTCAAACGCGGGATAATCTTCGCCCTTCTTACAGCCTTGCTCTGGGGTTTGAGTACCACCATGCTCAAACCTGCAATGACCCATCTCACCAGCATTCAGGCCAACAGCGTGCGAATGCCGCTCGTAGCCATGGCATTATTTGGTATTTGGCGGCTCAATCAGGGGCGCGGCAACCTGCGCGACATCGGATGGCGGACATTTGCTCTGATTGCCCTGACAGGACTTTTGGGCATGGGCTTCGGATCATTCTTCTATGTCGAAGCCGTACTGTTTATCGGACCAGCCAAAACAGCAACACTAACAACTGCAACACCCGTCCTCTCACTTATTCTGGCCGTGATCTTTCTCAAAGAACAAATTACGCTCCGCCTTCTCGCAGGGGTTGCTCTCTGCGTGGCCGGCGTTCTGCTCGTACTTTGATCCTTGATTGCACAGTTGACAAAGTCTTAAGTACAAATTAAACTATGTCCCCTTCAGAAACCCAGTGAATATACACGACAGCTAAAAACAGGAGCAAACATGGACGGCATTCACGACATGGGCGGGATGCATGGATTTGGTCCCATAGAGCGCGAAGAAAACGAACCCTTATTTCACCACCCCTGGGAAAGCCGGGTACTCGCCATATCCGTAGCCACACCTGTGCCGATCCCCGGAGGCTCTCGCAACAACATCGAAAACATGGATCCGGCACACTACCTCTCGTCCAGCTATTACGAAAAATGGCTATACTCCCGTATCAAAGGACTGATCGACGCTGGCGTCCTGACCCCAGAGGAGATGGAAACGCGGATGGCGCTCTTCCGCAACAATCCCAATGCCGAAACGCCTGCACACCCCGATCCCGATGCCGTCAGAGCAGAACTCAAACGACCGCGTCCCGCTAATCCACCCCAACAAAAAATGGACATCCAGCCGCAATTTTCCAATGGCGACCGCGTAAAAGCGCGCAATATCCACCCCGAGGGCCACACCCGGCTTCCCCGATACGTACGGGGCAAATACGGCACAATCATCAATTACTACGGCATCGATAACCTCCAGGACACCGAACTGCCCACAGGGTGTACAAATCGCCAGCAACCTTTATATGCCGTGCGCTTTGAAGCCTCGGAACTGTGGGATAGTGCCGCCGAAACAAAAAGTGCCGTCTATCTGGACATGTGGGAAAGCTATCTGGAATCAGCCTAATCGTCCCCAGACACAAAAGGATATTTTTATGAACACAGTTACCCAAACCGAGACCGATGTAGCCCTGCGCACCAGGGCACTCGAATCGCTCCTGATCGAAAAGGGATTGATCACAACAGAAATTATAGACGAAGTCGTGGAAAAATACGAAAAATACGTAGGTCCCCTCAACGGTGCCAGAGTGGTTGCCCGCGCCTGGACAGATCCGGACTACAAGCGACGGCTAATAGAAGATGGTAGAGCGGCAATTGCCGAACTGGGGTTTGACAGCGCGCAGGGTGCCAAAATCGTCGTACTGGAAAACACCCCAGATGTTCACCACCTCGTCGTCTGCACCCTTTGCTCTTGTTATCCCTGGTCCGTACTCGGCTTGCCTCCGAACTGGTACAAATCCTACGCGTACCGCTCGCGAGCTGTACGAGAGCCAAGAGCTGTCTTGCGGGAATTTGACCTCGACCTGCCCGACACCGTAGAAATCCGCGTCTGGGACAGCAACTCGGATCTCCGCTACATGGTCCTGCCCGAACGCCCTACCGGCACGGAAGACTACACCGAAGAACAACTCATCTCACTTGTCACACGCGACTCAATGATCGGCGTCGCCAAAATCGAATCGCCCTCAAAGTGAAGCCAGAATGACTCAAAAAACCGACAAAAAAATCGCTACCCTGGACACGAAAATTGCCCTGCCCAGAGAAAATGGAGAACTCGTTTTTCAGGATACCTGGGAAGCGCGCGCTTTTGGCCTTGCCGTTGCACTCAACGAAAAAGACCTCTACGAATGGCGTGAGTTCAGTTCTCAATTGGCTTCGGAAATCGCCGATGCAGAACAAAACAACAACCCATCGAGCTACTATGCCCGATGGGTCGCTTCCCTCGAAGAACTGCTTATTGATAGAGGCTTGATCAGCCGGGAACAACTGGACGCCAGAACAGCGGAATACGCCTCTGGCATTCACGACCATCATCACGACCACTAAAATTTACAACCAGCAAACCAGAAAGGGTTACGCCATCTCGACGTAACCCTTTTTTACTATTAACTTTACTGGCGTTGTGCCCAGCGTATGCCTATGCTGTGAGCCTTCTCAAATTACGCGCTCTTCTTTTGATTTTTCCATCTGCGTTCATCTGCGTTCATCTGTGGATGCTTTTTTCAACGCTCTCGCCCAGACACAAACAAATCGTAAGAATTTGACTGCCAGCCGCCATCATTTACAATTCCATCGTTGGTATCCCTCAACCATTTGACCATCCGATCCTTCATGCGTCTGAGCACGTGTTTGTACCCCAGCTTAGGCGCTAAATTGTGCAACTCCCCGGGATCACTCTCCAGGTCGTAGAGTTCATCTTCACTACACGGATTGTAGATATACTTCCACTTTTGGGTCTGCACCATTCGAATCGTACACAGCGCAGGCTCGTACCCGTGATGCTCTGCAAAAATATCCTCTCGCCAATCCGACGGCGTCTCCCCGCGCAGCAAGGGCAATAAAGAACACCCATCGACCTTATCGGGAATATCCACGCCCGCCATCTCGAGAAACGTCGGCATCATATCGACCAAACTCACAAAATCATCGCAAACACGATTGGGTTCAACAACACCCGGCCAACGGATCGCCAATGGAATCTGGTGCGTCTCATTGTACATATTCATCATCTTATTAAACAAACGGTGACTGCCCAGCATATCGCCGTGATCCGAACTGTACACAATCATCGTATTATCCAGCTGACCCGCTTCTTCCAGAGCATCCAAAACGCGCTGCACCTGATCATCGATAAACGTACAGTATCCCCAATAGGTCGCGATCACCTTCTGCCAATCTTGCCAGGTCAAATGACTGGCATTCCACCTGAGCATCTCCTTTTGCTGAACACTCGGTTTATCGACAAACTGCTCGTCGAAATTGATCCAGCGTTCCACAGTATTGGGATCGTACATCTCATCGTAAGGTTCTGGCACACAATAGGGAAAATGTGGACCAAAAAAACTGCTACAAATCATAAAGGGTTTATCAACCTCACAAAATCCTTCAATCAGATCAATCGTCCTATTGGCAGTCCAGTGCTCCTGCATATACTCGGCGGGCAACTGAGACCGACCGCAAAAAGGCGCGTCACCCCCCCATTCCATGCGTTGAACCTCCTGTGCATATCCCCAATCAAAACCCGCATCGCGCACACTCTGGTTCCAATCACGCGTCGTATGCCACGGATCAAACCCCCAAAATTCGCTATCCCCCTCCCTGGGCAAATGCCATTTGCCCACATAACCGACATTATAACCCGCGTCAGATAAAATCTGCGGATAGGCGGGCTTATCCAGAATATTCAAATCAAAAGCCCGATTAAAATTGCCCATATTCGACATCTGTCCGTGATTATGTGGAAACATGCCGGTAAGCAATGACCCGCGCGCAGGAGAGCAAAGGGCAATGGGCGTATAAGCCCGGCAAAAACGCATGCCCTCTCTGGCAATGCGATCAATCGCCGGCGTCTTGCACACCGCATTGCCATTAAATCCCAGCGCATCATAGCGCTGCATATCGGTAAGCAAAAAAAGGATATTGGGTCTCTCCGTGTTCATATCAACCTCCTGATCATTTATCACTAATTAATTTTTACCCCTCTGAAAACAAATCCAAAACAAAAACGCCCCTATTCCCGTGAGCACAGCCCCAGTCAAAAAAAGGCTCGAATATCCCGCAACCGGGATCATATACCCACCGCCCAGAGCCATTGCCGAATAGCCCACCCCCGACATCATAGCAGTCGCACCCGACATGGCAGTACGCCAGCGCACGGGCACCAATTCCTGATGAAAAATGGCAAAAGCCGAGCGGCGTATCGAAGCCATCGCCATAATCCCCATCAGACAAACCCCCGCAACAATCCAATTTGAAACCAGCGCCATAAAAAAAAGAAAAATAGCTGTAAAAATCGTTACCAGAACCACCGTCCGACGAATGCCCAAACGCGCAGAGAAAAACGGAAGAGACAGCGCAGCCGGAACAGCGAGCAACTGCCCCGCGGCGAGTTGTACACTGATAAGAGAAAGACTGATATTGAGCCCTTCATCCATATAAACATTAAAAAATGTTCGCGCAGCCGCTTCGCCGGCAACGTGGAGAACGGAAATCAGTGCGGTAATAACAATGGCCGCAAGAGGAAGCACAGGCGCATTGGACACATCGCTATTATCCCCCTCTTCCCGCTTGCGTTCAACCTGAACATCCTGCGTGGCAAGCAGTGCGAAAACCGCCGGAATCAAACAAAGTACTCCGATGAACAGCGTATAGCGGTAAACAACCGGCTGCGCGAGTGACACATCGAGCACACCTGCCAAATAATCCGGAACAACGCCCCCCAACATACTCCCGACAAATCCCGAAAATGGCATCAGCGCGGCCTGCACGGCAAAAACCGGATCGCGCTCAACCGGACTCGTAATGCCCATCAAATAAGGCGTACCATTCACAATAAACAGCGCAATACCAATCACACCGAGCGAATAAGATATTAAAATAAAATAATCGCGCGTGCCGGAAGAAATCAACTCTGCCTGTGAAAGCAATCCAAAACCCGCCACAGACACACAAATCCCAACAACCATCGTAAACCGACTGCCCCAGCGTCCACCCAGCATCCCACTGGGCAAACTGGACAGGGCAAAACAAAGTGCCCCCGTCGCATTGGCCAACCCCACAAATTCGGTATTATACCCCAGGCGCAACAAATAGAGATTGTACAAAAGGGGATAAATACCACCAAAAAGGACAAAACCAAACAGCGCATTAGCCATTAAATAGAGGCGCACATCGCGGGAAAAATGCACATTTGAAAAGAGAATAGGCATCTGGATCAGGATGTTCAGAGCTTGCACTGGAGTGGTTCTATCCAGTGATGAAAGGATGTTCAGGATGACCGGCTACTGATTTCTACCCGAACCGAGCTTTTGCCATGCCGCGGGTAGATTGCCTTGCAGGAGTTCGCTTTTCATGCGGATATGTGCGGTATCTCGGTCCGCTGTATGTGCAGCCCAAAAAGTGCTATCTCGCGTGGTTGCCTCCGGCAGAATCACAATTTCCGGCGCCTCAAAAATTGCGGGTGGCAAATCCGTATTGAGATCATAGCGATAGCAACGCGTTGTCGCTTGCGCGGTATAATCGCGTGTCTTAATCGTACAAATTTGGCGCGCGGGCAACCAGTACTCGTTGAGATATCGCGTATTTTGCTGATAAACCTGCCAGTGATCTATGCCGCGCAATTGCAAGAGCGCGGGAAAATTGAGACGCAGGTCATAGCCTACAAGTGAAAAGTCATCGCGGGCGATCCATAAATCGCCGAGCAAGCCCGGCTTGTGCCCGTGCCGCGGCGACACACCAATGCGCGAAACGTGAAGATCGCCCACTTGCACTGTGGAAATGCGTTCATAATGGTAGTGTTCAAGCGCGTCGGACGATAGGGGATGCGGCGCGATTTCAAAGGATTTATCATCTACAATACCCCGTGCAGGGCTTTGCGTGAGACCCGGGGAAACACTCAACCGCCACTTGCCCCAATTGCGTATGCCCGTAATATGCTGCGCGAGACTATCGGGGGGTTGGTAATAGCCTTTAATCGTATATTCAATACCCGCAACGACTTCTTCTGTTTTGCGGTTGATCACCTTCTGGCTACTATACGCATCAAATGCATAAGTATCCATATTTGCGTAACCAGTGTGGAGATATTCGAAGCGGGTATTCGCGATCAGGAGGCGGATCAGATCGGGTGCTGAGATGTCCTGCACTGTGGTTTCCTCGCGCAGGAGTATAGGGATGGGTAAAAGTGAAAGTTCCAGCGTGGAGATCAAACCGCGCGAAAGCACTAGGGTCGTATCTGATGGGGCATACCCCTGGCGACGCGCCTGAACGTGTGCGATCCCCGGCACGAGTCCGTCTATCTCAATGCGCCCGTGCAGATCGGTAATGTGAACGCGGGGGAACTCACCCGCTCGGCGGATAACAACAGTGGCATAAGGCAGGCTTGCACCGGTATCGGCATCGCGACACTGCGCGTCGAGAACAGATGTTGAATCAGTCTGGGCAAGTGAGATTGAAGGCCAGAGGAAAACAGAAAAAAAAAGAGGCAAAAAGCGAATCATTGTTTTTTGCCGCGCGCGAGAATATCCCACACGACTTCGACGCGGTCATCGCGCGTGCCGTAGATCTGATCGTGCAAAAATACGGTCATGTCGGAATACCCGGAAATAAATTGAATTTTATCGCCAATTTTTAGATCGCTATTCGTCAGGCTGAGTAAGGCGTGTTCTGCCGCCAGACCAGTTACGACAACATCTGTTCGGTCTTTGACCTCGGGCAATGAAGGATGGCTACTCGTCGTCTTGCGCCCAGCATCGGCAACTGCGCGGTCGGGAGCCGCGCGACTGATAACCGTGGTCAGCACGGAAAGCGCGTGTTCCAAACCGCGAACATGGAGGCCATCGCGATAATAAGTATCCATAAAAATGCCCCCGCCGGCCTGTATCTCAGTAATACCGGGAAAATCGGGAGTAAATGCGAGCGTACCCGTACCGCCCGCACTGACAATACCGACGCATAACCCCGCATTCTCGATAAGATTGCGCGTCTTTGACAACTCTCCCGCAGCCTTCTTGCAGGCGGCTTCTTTGGCGGCATCATCCAGAGACATCGCGTGCCCTTCGTAACCCATAATCCCCGCAAAAACCACACCGGGCGCGGCATCAGCCTGCTGTGCCAGCGCAAGGGTTGGGGCTCCCGGCGGCACACCACAGCGTTTCATGCCAACATCTACTTCAACAAGCACGCGCACGTTGACCCCAACATCTGTGGCCGCGTCACTTATCGCGTGGATATGAACGGGATCGTCAACCGCCACCATAACATCTGCGCGGCGGCGCAGGTTGACCAGACGCGCGACTTTTTCCCGTCCAACAACTTGATTGGCGACGAGTATATCCGAAATACCGCCATCTGCCAGCACTTCGGCTTCACCGAGTTTGGCACAGGTAATGCCAATAGCACCTGCACACAGTTGTTTGTGGGCAATAGCGGGCGTTTTGTGGCCCTTGGCATGGGGCCGCCAGTGCAACCCGCTATCTCGACATCGAGCCGCCATCTTCTGGATATTATTTTCCATCTTATCCAGATCAATGAGCAGCGCGGGCGTATCGAGCACCTGTATGGATTGACCAATTGGAGAATAGGGCATAATAAACCTTACAAGTTAGAAGTGGGAAGTAAGAAGTTAGAAGACCTCCCAACACCGCCCCAAAGCGGCTACCTTTTCACACTTCACATTTCACACTTCACACTTCTTAAAGATGAACATTGCTACCGCCCCACTCAGAAAGCGGAGGCAAGATGCCATCGTCAATAGTCTGGTCTCGCAACGCAGTCAGATGGGCGTAGGATTCGCGCAGAGCATTGATATCGTCTTGAGTGCCTTCGGGCAGGGACCAGTTCACACCCGAAGCAGACAGGGTCACAGGCATAGCCATCATAATACGATCAAATTCTCCATCATTGAGATATGCACCGCAGGGCCAATCATAGGACTCGCCCGCCAGAACGCCGCGCAGCATAAAAACGCTTTGTTGTGCCGGCGATTGAAACGAAGAACGGCCACGCAGATCGATAATGCGAGCGCCTCCCCCGCGCACGTGATCTTGAACACCGGTCCATTCATCGGCACTCATGCCAACGCCATTGACGGTCTCTCCATTGAGAATATCGGTAAGAGGCGTGCCGTCAATCTGAATACCACCAATAAATACGGCCATCTGTTCTCCGTGCCCCCCGTACGTGCGGCAACCAGTGACTTTGCTTTGTAAAATGTCGAAATGTTGTGCCAGTCGAGTTTGTAAGCGCGTGCTATCGAGCGCGGCGAGAGTCGTCACGCGCCCGGGTTCGAGTCCCGAATGTACCAATGTAGTCAACCCCGTAATGTCGGCGGGATTAAAAATAATGATGACAAACTTACAGTTGGAACAATACTGTTTGATATCGAGGCCGAGTTGTTTGGCAATTTCTGCATTATCGCGCCGCAAGTCTTCTCGGGTCATGCCCTCTTTGCGCGGCGCGCCTCCCGAACTGATAACATAAGAAGCGCCTTCAAGTGCTTCGGCAACATCGGTTGTCCACGTAACATCGGCATTGGGAAAACCGCAGTGATAAACCTCCTCGGCCGCACCTTCAAGCCCAGGCGCAAAAGGATCGTACATAGATACGCGAGACGCCGTGCCCGAAGACAGGAGCGTTTGCGCAAGGTTAGAACCAATGGCGCCTGCTGCGCCCATTACTGCAACTTTTTCATCTGTCAGGTACATCGATACTCCTCTTTCAGGTGAACGATTGAGAAAACCCCGCACTTTTGTACGGGGTTTTGATGGTTGAATTGTTGATCTAAATACCCACTGTGGTTAGAACGAAACGCGATTGATCATCTACTCCTGATTTTGAAGCGCCTCGTACATCTGAAATGCCTCAGTTGCTTTTTTCACACATTCTGCGGCAACTTCGCCTTCCGAGACTTCGGATTTGCGCGCATAAACGCGAGACAACGCAGCCCATGCTCTGGCATTATTCGCTTGCAGTTCGGTTACTTTTGAAAAAGCTTCAATAGCCCTGTCGTAAGCATCTACTTTGTCTGCGAGCAAGCCAAGCTGGTACCACGCATCGGCGTCAGTCGGATTTGCGTCAACGCTTTTTGCAAACAGATCGAGAGCCTTATCACCCTTGTCGAGTTGCTTATACGCAATAGCGAGATTGAACAGCGCGTCCATATTATCGGGTTGTATCTCAACTACTTTTTCGAGAATCGCAGCGGACTTTTCGTAGTTCTCTGCCTGCAAATAAATGGTTGCGGCAATATTTAAAATTTTTGGATCATCACCCGCAATAGCCAGCGCCTTCTCCGCTGATTCCGCCGCACCTTCTTTATCGCCCAGTCGATATTGGGCAATCGACATGTGCTGCAAAATATTGATTTCTTCGGGATCAATCGCATGGCCCTTTTTGAACATTTCAAGAGCTTCTTCAATCCGTTCGACATTCATAAGCGCGCCGCCCAAATTGAAAAAAGACTGCGCTTTTTTGGGATTGAGTTCAATCGCCTTTTGGTACATCTCAATACCCGCTTCTGAACTGCCCATATTGAGATGCGTAATAGCCAGCCCTTCATAAGCGTCGGCTTCATTGGGATTAATCGTAATGGCGAGATCGAATTGCTCAATGGCAAAATCGAACCTCTGGGCATTCATCCCCTTGACGGCCATGTTGTAATACCGCGTCCAGAGTTCTTTGCGATCGGCATCGACTTTCCTTTTCCACTTTCTGTCCGTTGCCAGATTATAGTGCTCATTCATCTCTTCAAAAAGCTCTTTCTGGCCGTAGAGCCAGCCCAAATAATACTGCACCTCGGAATCGTCGGGGCGTCCTTCCGCCGCGATTATATATTGTTCCATCGCCTTGTCGTATTGGCGCTGGTTGATATACAATTTGCCCGAGCGTTTGGCTACTGAAGCCTGTCCTTTGGTCACTTTTGCCTCTGCGGTCTGTACGAACAATGGTGTCGCAGCAAAGGCCAGTGCAAGGGCAACAATAAATCCGCGCTTAAAAAATGTCATGGGAATCTTCCTTTCTCAACGCAACCGGCGCGTTCCGGCAGCAGGTTAAATGACAATGCATACCGCCAATATATGCAGTGTGTAAAATCCTGTCAAGTCTCTGCGCGAAGGCGCAAACTGCACGCCGCTATTACCCTTATTGTTCCGATAGAAGCGTGCCGCCTCGCGCCCAGTGATCGCGGGAAATATCTTCGATAACGACCATCGTGCCATCGGCTTTGGCATCGCAAATATTGACCATCGCATCGGTAATAGCTCTGGCGAGTTCGCGTTTTTGCTCGTGCGTGCGGCCTTCGAGCATTTTAACATTAATGAAAGGCATAGTACCTCCTTTTAAAAAATAATCAGTTCTGGACTCTGCAACCTGGGAACCGCGGGTTTGGACGCGCCAAAGGAAAAAGCAACCGGCAAGCTAAAGCCGCGGATAGTACCCAGGGTTCTATTATCTTCGAGATCGACAATATAGACCTGTAAATTGCCCGTTGAAGCCAAACTTTCAAGGCTTTCGACACCAGCGACATAGACCGTCTTACCGTCGGGTTTAAGGCCGATATTGCCCACGATTACACCGACAAAAATTTCGGCGGTTTGTCTCCATGTTTGTGTATCGATAACCACAATACCTCCCCAGAACGCGGGCACGGAATTGCCCAACGCATCAAAGCCCAAAAAAATTCGGTAGAGAGATACGACAAGGCGCGTGCCATCTGCGGAAAGCGCGATATCGCGAACTTCAATGTCCAGATCATTGGCCTGACCGAGTGTGAGGCTATCGGCAATCGCTTTGGTGCTGGTATTGACTTTGAGCACGCGGCCTGCACGAGTGTTGTTGAGATAAAGGCTTTGTCCATCGGGCGAGACGGCCAATCGACTGACGGTTTGGCCCACAGAGATACTGTCGATCAGTGCTGGAATACCCGTATCAATAACAGACACGGCATTTGTAGCATTGCCGTGCCCAACATAGAGACGCGCCCCATCGGGCGAGATAGCAATGCCACGGGGCGTGGGCGGAACATCGATGATGTCCAGGGGCTGACCTGCAAGTACATCAAAAACTTCGACTGTAGCCCCCTCTTCTTCGGTCACGTATGCAAACTGGTGATTGGGTGAAAGCGCAATGTGAAAACCGCCCCGACTCGTAAATCCTCCGCCAGGTGCGACTGGCATTTCGAGTGAGAGTTGAAAATCGGGGATCCCATCTTCAGTAAATGCGTGGAAGGTATCTCTACCTGCCACATAAAGTCGCTTGTTGATATTAGAAAACGCGATACCCCGCGGAAAATCGGCGGAAAACGTTCGGCTGGAATCGAGCAAATTAGTCGAAGTATCGATAACCCGGATATTGGCACCTAGAACATCGCTAATATAAAGAAATCGAGGCTCGGGTCCTGCCGGTGGAGTCGTCGGACTTGAAGACCCGCCAAAAGCATTGACAAAAAGCAGAAAGTCCGAAAAGTCGATTGTGCCATTGCCGTCGAGGTCGAGTTTTTCATTGAAATCATCCTGACCGGCAGACTTGCCAAAACCCTGAGCAAACGCCAGAAAATCAGTAAAATCAACGGTGCCATTGCCATCAAAATCAGCGGATTTTGTTTCCTGGGCATCGAGCAGTGGAGCTATCAAAATTAGTGTGAGAGACAATACAATCGCGGTATATTTCATAATATTTCCTTTTTGAAGGGTACTTATGATACATTTGACCGTTGAGGCTGTCAATCTGAATTGATTACATTTTGGGACGTTTCCCATTTGCTTATAGTTCCCGGTTCTAAATAAAAGGAGATATTGTGTTACCCGATTATCCGACGATTTTCTGGATTCTGGCTGTCATCTCTGTAATTTTTGTCGGTATAGCCAAAGCCGGGTTTGGCGGAGGTGTTGGCATTTTGGCAACGCCACTCATGGCACTTGTCATTCCAGTGGCAGACTCGGCAGCGATTTTGTTACCACTCTTAATGGTTTGCGATGTATTTGCCGTTGCACACTACCGCAAGCATTTTCATCGGCGCAGTGTAAAATTGCTCTTGCCCGGTGCGGCAATCGGGATCGGTATAGGAGCATTATTCTTTGGATATTTCAGCGCGAATGAGCGCGTATTGCAACTCGGTTTGGGGATTTTGAGTTTGTTTTTTGTGGTATTCCAGGCTTTGCGCGCAGTGATTACGGGCGCACTTACAAAGCGACACCCACACAGTGCAGAAGGCGTTTTCATGGGCGCAATAGCGGGCTTTACGTCAACCATCGCACATGCTGGCGGTCCCCCTACAACCATCTATTTGCTTCCCCAACAATTGCCCCGCAACCTCTTTGTGGGAACGACCGTAATTCTTTTTGCCGCGATCAATCAGATGAAATTAATTCCCTATTTGGGATTGGATATTTTGCGAGCCGAACATCTCGTCACAATCGCAATCCTATCCCCATTGGGCTACGCAGGCGTGAGGTTGGGCATTTTTTTTAATAAGCGTTTCACAGACCACTGGTTTAATATAGTCGTCTATTCAATTCTATTTATCGCAGGCGTACAGTTGATTTCGGGCAAAAACTTAATTCAATTGTTAGGCATTGTGTAAACTGTAAAATTGTCCTATTTTTTAGAAAAAGGGCCGGGGACTGGTGTGATCCTTTCACGTCTCACTCTGGAGGTTGGCCATGGCATCGCGCATCTGCTTTATACTGACCTGTATCATCGCTTTTTCCGGGTGTTATACGCAACTTCGGGCACCGCGCGTTCATCGTGAACAACGCGCTGAATCCCCTGTCAAGCCTTCCGAGAATTCTGTACAGCGATTTGAATATTACTACTACAATTATTGCAATCCATCTCCTCTGCCATTTTACGAATCATACCATCCATATCGCCCGTACCGTCCATATCGGCGATATCCGCGCTGGAACCGGCACCGCCTCATCTGGAAATATTCGAGCTGGGCAAGCGTGTACGACCCGTGGTGGCGGGGGTGGTCGCCGAGGATTTTGGTGCCTCATATTGTATATGCGCCAGCGCCAACAGTAAGACCTCAAATAGAACGCGAGCAAGTCAATCCGCGTCCCCGTATCAGATACACAGGCGTGCGTGGAGAACCCGCCTCGGCCAGCACAATTCGGTCGGGCAACACCACAACTGAAAGCACACCTACAGCACAGCGGGAGAACTCGCGCAGCACCAAAACGAAAAGCACACAGCAAACGGAGAACTCGCGTAGTACCAAAACACAATCATCAGAAAAATCAAAAAAAGAAGAAAAGTCTGAAAAGCGCGAAGAGAAACGCTCAACGCAGCGCCGCAGAGGAGGGATGAGATAATGACCAAACATCTCTGTATCCCGACATTTGTGATTTGCGTCTTCGCGGTATCTATCCCTGCACAAGAAGTCGCTCTCGATAGCTTTTCTGGCATTGGTGCCCGAGCCATGGGCATGGGCGGTGCTTATATTTCCGTATCCGATGATTTTTCTGGCCTGTTCTGGAACCCCGCGGGATTGGCGCGGATCGAGCGCGGAACCGTAAATTGGGGCGTTTCGCACGACCGATTTCGCAACATATCGCAATTTTTTGACCGTTCTTCAACCCTCGAATTGCGCAGTACGCGCATTGCATCCCTGGGTTTTGTCTATCCCGTTCCCGTGTATCGCGGGAGTCTGGTCTTTGCCGGAGGCTTTGGGCGCAATCAAAATTTTGATGGAGGATTACAGATTGATGCGTATGATACCATCGCCAATTTTGATAAAGCGGGAATTTCAGAAGACAAAGGCGCTCTCGGCGCGTGGACATTTGGGGCTGCAATAGATCTGATGCCGCGTTTGTCGGCGGGAATCTCGCTGTTTCGTTGGGGGGGAACCAATCGCTTTTTACAGGAATTGACCCTTGAAGATGTGCAACGGGTACACGCCGACACCATCCGCATCTTCCAGCGTTTTGAATCTGAGGAACGCTATTCTGCCTGGGGCATCCAGGGCGGCATTCGGTATTGGCATCCCACGGGATTTCAATTTGGCATTGTGGCAACAGCGGCCACGCCATTGCGCGTATCGGCTGAGCTGGCGGATGAATTTGAAGACGAGTTTGAAGACCGCACAGATACCTATCCACGCGAATCTTTTTCGGACGCATATGAAATTCGTCAACCCCTGACTTTTGGGATGGGAATTGGATGGTCGTCGGGAGGATTGACGGTGAGCGGCGACGTACATTACGGCGATTTGCAAGAAATAACTTACGAGATTTTGCCACTCAATATTGCACCCAATGTCGATGATTTCCGGCGGCAATATCGCAGTGCGGCGCGGCTGCATTTGGGATGTGAATATGTCATTTCGCATTGGGGCATCGCGTTCAGAGGTGGTTACTACCGCGACCCGGTTCGCTATGTGGGGGGCGGCAGTGTCCCAGAAATACAAATTGAGACAGACCGCGATGCATGGACACTCGGTTTTGGCACCGAATTGGAAAAGGCTGTAACCCTGGATTTTGCCGCAGTGATTGGTGGCTACAAAGCCATTGAAGGTAATCGCGCAGATCGCGTACGTGCAGTGCGGGTACTCGCCTCCGCGCGTTTTTATTTTTTTACAGGACTTTAGAAAGCACAAAGGAGTTAGCATGGATCAGTATATTTCTGAAACACAGTGGGCAACATTTGAAGCGCAAGGGTATCTTCATTTGGGCAAAGTAATGGACGATGGGGAACTGGAGGCATTACAGCAGCGAATTGATGAGATCATGCTCGGCACGGCGTCCATCGACTACGATCATGTAATGATGCAACTGGATTCTGACCCCGAGAACAATGGAAAACCCGGCCCGCAGAGCAAAGGACATAAATACGCGACACTCGGATATCGCAAAATTCAAAATTTGGAATTGGATCCCCTCTTTCTCTCATTTTTACAAAAACCACAGTTTCGAGAAATCTGCGAACACATCTATGGCAAAAATACGCCCGTAGATTGTTTTAGGGCGATGTTTATGAACAAACCCGCACACGACGGCACCCCGCTGGTATGGCATCAGGACCGCTGGACCGATCTAACCCTCGATCCCCAAATCACGATATGGACGGCTCTGGATCCCACATCAGTTGAAAACGGCTGTGTGAAAATTATTCCGAAATCGCATCACAGGCTGATAAATCCCGAGCAAGGCTCCGGATTTTTGACCGAAGAACACATCGAGACCATTGTATCCCAATACGAGCCAATAGATTTAATATTAGAAGCCGGCGACTCTGTTCTGCTCCACAACTGGATGCTGCACAGTTCGGGCGTAAACACCACAGATATTGCGCGCCGCGCATTCAGCGTGTGTTATATGCACGGTGACACGCGCTCATTGCGCGGCAGCACCTTCACCCGTGTCTTTGAATAGACGAATAGACGAATAGACGAATAGACGAACCCCACCCTGCCACCCAAAGTTGCACCAAACTCCGTCGTTAATTCGCCGATTCGTTGATTCGTTGATTTATATGTCAGAACCCATCGTTTTATTTGAATCGCATCGCAAAGGTGCGAGTTATCGTTTTTGCGACCTGTGCGATACCATTTGCGTTTCGCATCCCAAAGATGTTGCTCCCGCACTCGAACGCATTGAACAGGCTGTCCATTCGGGATTACACGCAGCGGGATTTTTGTCTTATGAAGCCGCATCGGGTCTGGATCCCGTTTTAAAAACGCACGTACCGGGAGATTTTCCACTCATGTGGTTCGGCCTGTTTCGGCATCGAGAACATATCCCTGTCGGAACACCGAATCATAGAAACTACGATCTGGACTCATGGCGCCCCTCTGTTTCGCGCGCTGCTTACGATACCGCCCTGAATCGCATTCGAGACCTCATCATTGCCGGCGATACCTATCAGGTTAATTATTCCTTCCGAATGCGGGCAAATTTTTCGGGCAATAGCCTGAGTTTTTATCGCGATCTATGTCGGGCGCAGCGCACGGATTATGCGGCGTATCTGGATATCGGGCGATTTCAAATCCTATCGGCTTCGCCCGAATTGTTTTTTTCGTTAAAAAATAACACGTTAATCGCGCGTCCGATGAAAGGCACTGCACCTCGGGGACGATGGTGGGAAGAAGATGAAGCGCGTACAAAACAGCTTCAAAAATCCGAGAAAGACCGCGCGGAAAATGTGATGATCGTCGATTTGATGCGCAGCGATTTGGGGCGCGTTTCAAGTGGTGTGAAAGTGCCATCACTATGGCAGGTCGAACGTTATGAAACCGTATTGCAGATGACCTCAACCGTGACATCGCGCATGCGTTGTGGCGTGGGGTTGCGCGAACTGGTGACAGCGCTCTTTCCGTGCGGCTCCGTAACCGGTGCGCCCAAAGTGCGTACCATGGAAATTATCAAAGAAGTAGAGCGAACTGCGCGGGGAATTTATACTGGAAGCATTGGCTACCTGTCGCCGGGAGGGGACATAGCCTTTAATGTGGCGATTCGCACAGTCTGTATTGACCGCAAAACGGGTATTGCAGAATTTGGTGTGGGCAGTGGCATAACCTGTGATTCCTCAAATGATGGCGAGTATGAAGAGTGTTTGACCAAAGCGCGCATGCTCGCAGAACGACAACCTGTTTTTGACCTGTTTGAAACCCTGCGATACGATGGCAAAAACGGGTTCTTTTTGTTAAATCGTCACATAGATCGGATAGAAGCGTCCTCGCGGTATTTTGGATTTGCTTTTGATCGGTTAAACGTCCTATCTGAGCTCGAAAAGGCAGTATCGGGTCTGGATACACCACAACGGGTGCGCCTTGTCCTATCGCGCAGGGGCTGTGTACAGGTCGAAACCGCACCACTTAAAAATGCATCGCAAGATCGCGTACTTTCCGCCCGTATCTCACCACTACCGGTTGACAGCCGCGATCCCCTATTATTTCACAAAACAACGCGCCGCGAACCCTATACCTCTCGATTGAACATGTATCCCCTATGTGAAGAAATCATTCTCATCAACGAACGCGGCGAAGCTACAGAATGCAGCATTGGCAATCTCGTCGCCAAATGGGACGACCTGTATGTAACACCTCCCATTTCCTGTGGCCTGTTGGGCGGTACCTTTCGCGCCGAATTATTATCGCGAGGCAAAGTTACGGAGCAAGTGTTAAAAATAGATGACCTGAAACGCGCGGAGGTACTCTACATGATCAATTCTGTGCGAAAATGGACAAGGCTTAAACTTATTGAATAGGAGATATTTATGTACCGCATCGGACAACCCGAAGCCAAGCGCGTGGAAACCCTCCTGGAAAGCGGTGAAATTTTTCGCTATGGCAAGGCCGGCGAATGCGACCAATTTGAAGCAGACTGGGGAAAGCGATTGGGCGGTGTTCAGGTCCGCATGACCACCAGCGGCACGGCATCGCTCTATTGCGCCCTCATTGGCCTGAAAGTTGGACCGGGCGATTCGGTCATTGTGCCATCGTGTACCTATATGGCGACCGCACTCGCCGTTGTTGCCGCAGGAGCCATGCCCATTATTGCCGAAGTAGATGAATCGATCACCCTCTCGCCCGAAGATGTCGAGCGAAAAATTGCCCCGCACACAAAAGCCATCATTCCCGTGCATATGTGGGGATTGCCCTGTAATATGGACGCACTGATGGATATAGCAGAAAAACGCGGGGTAAAAGTATTAGAAGATGCCTGCCAGGCCGTGGGTGGTGGATACAAAGGGCGCGAACTCGGGTCCATCGGACATGCCGGGGCATTCAGCTTTAACTATTTCAAAAACATGACCAGCGGCGAAGGCGGCGCGTTTGTCTCTGCTGATGACTCTGTATTTCGTCGCGGATCAGTAGCAGCAGATTGTTGTTCTTATTACTGGAATCCCGACGAGCACCGCCCAGATGAACAATTTGCCGGATTGAATTTCAGAGCCACTGAAATCTCGGGCGCCATTCTCAACGCACAACTCGAGCGCATCGACGAAATGTTGGATCGCATGCGCGGACACAAACGAACCCTGACAAAAGTGGGCGAAGACGCGGGCCTGACATCCATTACAAACAACAGTCTGGATTGCGAATGCGGGACCCATGTCGGCTTTATTTTTAATTCCGAGGAAAACGCTCGCGCCTTTGCCAAACAGATATCGGAATTGAAAGGACGCGCTTTTTTGCCCATCGACACCGGGCGACACGTTTACACGCGATGGGATCCCATTATGCGAAAGCAGGGGGCACACCATCCCGCGCTCGACCCATTTAATCTGCCGCAAAACAAGGCATTGAATATCGAATATTCAATGGACATGTGCCCCAGGTCGCTGGATATCTTGAGCCGCGCAGTACTCATTGGCATGCACCCGGACAACGACCGAGAAAAGATAGATGAACTTGCAGACGCCATTCGGGAATCTGCACATGTGGTAAAACATCAAAAAAAGGAGATTTTGACATGAAAATGCAATGGATGCTGATTCTAATTTTGACCCTGAGCAACAGTGTATTGGCTGCGCCGAGCAAACCAGCACCTCGCAAACCCAAGGAAGGCCAAAACGAAATCGCGATCCGCCACCATAAAGAAGGCTTGCGCCACCGGGATGCGGCCTGGGTCTATGAAGAAAAAATGTCGGGCACAGAAGGAGAAGAGCGAGAAACGTACGCGCGGTTTATCCAGGACCTGTACAATCGCGCACTGGGAGAATTTGCGAAAGCGACCGAGCAGGACTCGACGTATTACCAGGCATTTAGCAGTTTGGGATACGTCAAGCGCAAAACCGGAGATATGGACGGAGCAATGGCAGCGTACAATCGTGCTTTGACATTAAATCCAAACTACGCAGAAGCCATTGAATATCGCGCAGAAGCGTATTTGATCGTGGGACAGGTGGAAAAAATGAAAAAAGCGTATGGGGTATTGGCCGCACTGAATCGCCCTCACGCAGCGCGATTGTTGACCTTTGTAACACAATGGGCAGATGGCGCAACCGATGCAGATATGGCGACCTCTTTGCGGACATGGGCATCTGAACAAAAAGAAAAACTCGGCGAGGTAAAAACATTTGTTGAGAAATGGTGATATGTAGGAGTGGGTTTCGAGCGGGGTACAACTGGCCGTCTCTCAGGCCAGTTCAACCCGCTCCTACTAACGACTAACCACTGAAACAATCAAACCAATAAAACCACCAAAAGCCCCGCCCCAAACGACCAGCCAGCCCAGATGTTTGTGAATCATCTCCTGGACAATGGTCTTAACCATTTCGGGCGTCAACTCGTTTAGACGCTGCATAACAATGGCGTCAACCTTGTCAATCATTTCTTCCGTATAACTCGCGGTATTCAACCCTCTCTGGATGGCATCGAGAAATTTGGGTGAGGATAGCAAGAGGCGGATTTCTACTCGGATTTTTTTTACAAAAGGATCTCTGAGAGGCTGTAATGCCGCTGTACCGCCGAACATATTGATTACGCTGCCAAAAGGAGAGGACATAACAGCCTCCATCAGGCGGCTGAAGATGCGGTCGCAGTCAACGGCCTCAATAACGGGGTCGGCATCGAACTCATCTGGAATTTTTTGTTCGGCGAGAAATTTTTTAACATTTTCAGCGGTAAAAAACTGATTCATAATCAAAGCGTGGATACCCGTCTTAAATTCTTCAAACCGACTCGGCACAACGCCTGAACCATATAGTCCCGGCACTTTCTCAAAAAGCATGTGAACCGCCAACCAGTTGGTCAGGGCACCCGAAGTTGCAAAAAGCCCAACCGCGAGCAAATGATCGGAATAAACAGGACTGACATAACCTGCACCGATCACGCCGACCGCGAGCAGATTTGTCACAAGGCTTTTATTCATACCGGAGTCCTTACAGGGAAATAGCGAAAAAAATCTCAGAGATAGCAGAACAACGTGGCAATCAGATTGTCAAAAACGCTCAGACGGCAGACCTCATAACCGTGGGAATTTTCTCTCGGATACCCAATAGTTGCAGCCCGAGGTACGTGACCCGCCTGAAGAACGCCCGAGGCATCGGACGCCGCGCGATCGTAAACAGCGTATTGCAATTGTGTACCCGCGCGTTGCGCTGCTGCTGCGAGATCGGCAATCAAGCCCTGATCGAAATGCATCTGGCTATCTCTTGACCAGACCGCTGGGCGACCATCGAGTTGAAGTTGTTGGTTCCTCGGCATAGGAGCAGAATCAACCGCGATAAAAATTTCGACCGGGTTTCGCGCGGTCCAGCCACGTGCCCCAATCAATCCGGTTTCTTCTTGAACGAGAAAACACAGGCAGGTGGTGCGATTGGGTATTGTCTTTTCTTCCGAAATGCGCTGAAGCAGGCGCAGAAGGGTGAGACTCCCGCCCCGGTTGTCAAATAACCACGCGGAAACGAGCGGATCGTCGGGTGGCCCAAAAAAATGAGGCCCGCGCACACCTGCCACTGGTACAGCAGTCGATCCAACGCGCACACCTGCGCGGGAGAGCTGATCGGGTGTCAGACCAGTGAGCAAATGACAATAGGGCCAGGTAATGCCACTTTGCCCCGTTGCAAATTGCGTGTTGGGATCCGACGGATCAGTCGTATGCGTAGAACCAAAACAGAGATGTGCCGCAACCGTCTCTGCACCATCTGAAACGATTTCAACAGGACATTCGCCGAGTTTCCAGGGATGCAACCCACCGCTCGGGCGCACCTGCAGGGTACCATCGGCATTGATGGCGGTAATCACCATGGCGAGTTCGTCCATATGACTGGCAAGCGCGATATGCCCCAGATCGGGATTTTGCCCGGGCACTTCCACCCAAACATTGCCCTGCTGGTCTTGTTTTGGTGCATGCCCCAAATCGGCAATGCGATCCATAATAACCCGGGCCATAAGTTCTTCGCGGCCCGATGGTGCGGGAACGCGCAAAAGGTCTGACAGCAGACGTACATTGGGATCATCTTGAGGATAAGACATAAAATGTCACCTTTTCGTTTCAGGATTATTATCGACCACTAAGAATACGCTGGCGCGTGCAATTTATCAAGTGCTTTCAAAATTCATGAAGCCTTTTGGTGTGTTATCCGTCCAATGATTTGACATAAAGCCTTATACCCTTCCATGTGAGAAAAATGATGGACCGTCAGTCTTCCTTATTGCCGCGCATTTCAGTGAATCGCCCCGTTACGGTTGCGATGTGTCTGGTCGCGTTATTACTGGTGGGTATTATGGCCTATTTCCGCGTACCGGTGAAATTTTTTCCCTCGGGATTTACACCGGCTTTTTTGTATGTGGATATTGAATACAATCACCGCAACGCCTCGCCCCAGGAAGCCGAACAACAAATCGCCCGCCCACTGGAAGAACAGTTGCGCGCGGTAAAGGGCATAAAGAAAATTCGCACGTACAGCGCGTCTTATGGCGTGGATGCGCCCATTGAGTTTCAGCCCGATACAGATATGGTCCTGGCTTATAATCAGGTGGTAGATCGCCTTGAGCGTCTCAAATTAGAATTGCCAGAAGATGTTCGCGATCAAGTCTATGTGTATAAATTTAATACAGATAGCTGGTCCATTATGTGGGCGGGCGTCTCTCTGGCCCCATCGGTTGTCGATCCCTATAAGTTCTTAAACCTGCATGTGAAACGGCACTTAGAACGAATCGAGGGCGTGGGCAGAGTCAGCTTTTGGGGCGTGGATGAAAAAGAAGTTATGATTGAACTCAATCACGAGCGATTGATGGCCCGGGGAGTGGATTTGGGAACGATGGTGCAATCGCTGCGATCGGACAACTTCGCGCTTTCGGTCGGGCATGTGCGCGAAGGCGGCAAGCGATTTTTTGTGCGCTCACTCGCCAAATATCAAAGTGTAGATGAAATCAAAAATATTCTCATTCGCACCCCCCGGAGCGAAGTGCGCCTTGGAGATGTATCAGACATAGTTTACGACATCCCCGGACGGTCATGGTATCAGCGCATTGATGGACGAGAAGCCGTATCAATAGCGATTTATCAAGAATCGGGCGCCAATATTGTAGAAGTATGCGAGCGCGTGGTGGCGGCTTTTCAGGAGATTGAAAGCGATCCGTCGATGGAAAAAAAGATCGCTTTTAATGTATTTTTTAATCAGGGCGAATACATCAGCGATTCAATTCGCAATTTGGAAACCACAGGACTTTGGGGCGGGTTATTTGCCGCGATGGTTCTGCTATTCTTTTTGAAAACATTGCGCATGACAGCGATTATCACCCTATCTATTCCCCTGTGTGTGATGATTACGATTACAGCACTTTATTTTCTCGGCTGGTCGCTCAATGTGCTGACCATGATGGGCCTGATGGTAGGCGTGGGGATGGTGGTCGATAATGCCATTGTGATCCTGGAAAATATCTATCGCATGCGCGGCAAAGGACTACCCGCCAAAGAAGCGGCCATCGCAGGTGCCGGCGAAGTCGGGTTGGCAATCACCATGGCAACGCTGACAACCGTTGTCGTGTTTTTGCCGCTAATGCTGATGAGCGGCAGTGTAGAACTGACCTTTTTCCTCGCGCGCATTGGTGTACCGGTTGTGGTCGCGCTTGTGGGATCGCTATTTGTGGCACTCATTTTTATTCCACAGGCATCATTGCGTTTTGGAGGTTCCCAGATCAAAGCCGACCCATCGATCATTCAGCGCATGCGCCATTATTACGCGCGCATGCTGAACTGGACACTCACCCATCGGCGCGATGCATTTTTGATCGCTCTCGCCCTGCTCGGAAGCATCAGCTATCCAATGAACGAACTCAAGCGCGGCGATTCAGACGGCAGCATGCTCAATGATTTTCGCATCGAGTTTAGTTTTCCAAAGGATTTTGGCATTCGAGATGCCAGCGACACAATCGCAGAAGTCGAGGGTTTTTTAGATGCCCGCCGCGAGAAATACGGCATAGAGACCATGCGCGTGTGGTTCAGATCTACGTATGGCTCTATTCACGTCTTTCTGAAAAAGACCAATGAAGCCTGGTGGCAGACAACCTATAAATCCGTACGCGCATTGATCGGTATTCCCATACAACAGCACTTACCCCGCAACGCCGTGATCGAAGACCTGAAAAAACACGCCCCCCAATTTGTAGGTGTCAAAGTGGCTGTACAGGGGCAAGGCAGGAGCGGTGGTGAAGGCGGTGATTCTGCCGTTTCACTGGCTCTCTATGGGGATAATGTCGATGTACTCGCGAATCTGGTGCAAGAGGTTGACCGACGGCTAAAAGAAATCCCCTCGGTCATAAGCGTAGATTCAGACCTGGAACGCGCCAATGATGAAGTACAGGTCATTATCGACCGGGAACGCGCACAAAAATTTGGACTCGTAGCTCGAGACGTGGGACGCAGCATTGGTTTCGCGCTCCAGGGCGTACAATTGCCCTATCTCCAGTCTGACAACCACGAAATCAGGGTGCGGCTGTATTTGGAAAAATTGAACCAGCAAACACTGCAACGCCTGAAGCGTTTGACTTTTCCGGCTGAAACGGGCGCACAGGTTTCATTGCTGGACTTTGCCACCCTGCGCGTAGATCAAGGACGCGGCACCATCAGGCGAGAAGATGGCAAAACGCGGTTGCGGGTGCGGGCTTTTACGACCAAAGAAGATATCAAAGAACTGTATGGAGAAATTGACCGCGCAATGGAAGGATTTGAAATGCCGCGCGGTTATACCTGGGACAAAGGGGAAAGATATTCCAAGCTGCGGGAAGAAGATTATACCATGTATTTCGCCGCGATTATGGCCGTGACCTGTGTCTTCCTGTTGATGGGCGTTTTGTTCGAATCTTTTATACTGCCATTTTCTGTTTTGTTTTCCATCCCTTTTGCCTTTCTGGGCGTTTATTGGACGCTATTTGCGACCCAAACACCTATGGCAGGGTTGGCCATGGTAGGTATAATTGTGCTCATCGGTGTGGTCGTCAACAACGCGATTGTACTGGTCGATATGGTAAATCGCCTGCGCGCAGAAGGCATGCATCGAACCGCTGCGATTATGGAGGCGGGCGCAAATCGTTTCCGCCCCATTATGATGACGACATTTACAACCGTCTGCGGCCTTTTGCCGATGGCTCTGGGAAGCAGTAAAGTTCTGGGCCAGCCCTATGCACCTATGGGATTCACCATGATCGGCGGCCTGCTCTCTTCGACCCTGCTTACCCTGCTGCTCGTCCCCTTGTTTTACACATTTTTGGATGACCTTCGCTCAGCCCTCAAAAGATTGACAAATAGTGCCTTCAACGCACTAAAAATTAGCGACACACAGGCGGCGGACATGGCGGATTAATTTTATATATACTTCGCTACATTGTCGAGCCTCACTGGTAGTTGTAAGCCAGTGCTGTATCTACGCCGCCCCTTCCACGCATCCCATCCCGATCCTGGTAGTTTCACTCAATCACACTCCGCAAACTCTGCTCATGCACCTCAGCTTCCGGCCAGTGTGTATTCAGAATATCTTTAATATTATCCTTTGGTCCGCGAAAGACCATGATCATGTTATCCGAGACAAAAAATTTTTCGAGAAAGGAACGCACATCCTCATCAGTAACCGAATCATAACCGCCTTCGCGTCTTGGCGTGTTGTAAATGGCTCTATATACCTCACGGTTCAGGCTCCTCTGTGGTGTCTGGTTGTGGACATCTGACACCTTGAGAATTTCACGCCGCTCTTTGAGTGCTTCCCAAAAGCGCGGATTGTCGGGCAACTCTCGGATAAAGTCTGACATTTTCTGTATCAGTTCTTCGCTATTTTGGAGTTGAGGATCGGCGTAAATTTCAAAATATATAACCTCTTCCGATGCCCTCACCCTACAAGAAGGACTATAGGTCAATCCCAATTCTTCTCTAAAATATTTGGGAATTAGACCATGAATATCACCTCTAAGCGCACTCGATATGAGTGCAGGGACATAGGTTTCTTCACCAAGATTTCCAATGGGGATCAACCAGTGAGAGAAAACACTCTTTATACTTGAATTAAACACAAAAGCAGTAGGGCCTATTTTAGTATCGGTTGCTAAACCCGCCAATGAATGCACAAATCCGCCAGTCTTCCTTCCTTCTGTAATTGGACGAAGCAACTTCGCGACCTCAGTGGAATCGAGGTCTGAGATCACCTTAAAAAACACGACATCTGTTTTCAGAAGCTGATCATAATATTGTCTGATATCCTCAAGCGAGAGATTCTTAAGCGTTTTTAAGGACCTTTGTTTTTTTATACCCATTGTTTGTGAAAGAGCAAATGTTTTTCTCATCATAGAGGCATTCCTTCGCACATCATTCTGGTAGATAGTCGTCAGTTGTTTTTTCACCTCTTTCAAATCGAGATCGGAAAATTCTAAATTCTGTATCAAATCCGCGACTATTTTTATAGACTCACCGCAGTTCCTGGACAGGGCAGAAATGGATATGGTCTGGTAGTATGTACTGGTACTGGTATTGAACCTGGCCCCTGATGCAGATAACCGATCCATGTACCCTCGTCTTTTTGCAGCATCCCAAATCATTCTCCAGACTGTTCTTGCAAGCCCAATTTGAGAAGGCTGGTCCTGATTTCTCCCGGCTCCGAGGAAGACAATATCAATTTTTGTCAGCGGAGCGCGTATGTCATTGCGATAAAAAATATGGTGGTTGGGAATTTCGGCAAAAGCAGACAGGACACCAACCACGTAACACAGGGCAAAACTAAGCGTCACTTTTAGAAACATATTCATTGGCCTTTCGGGAAAATTTCTGGTGCAACTTTCTGATAATCCATATCGACGCAAACAGAACTGTAGCAACAGTCCAAATGGGAATAGCAATCTCCAATACCAACTTGTTTGGAGATTGGTTTAGATCCTATTTTGAAGTTTTTGTATCCTGTCTTAATCTCAAGGACAGGGTTATGGAATTGTCATCTGCCATGTACAGGTCTATGATGCGCCGAATATCTTCAGTGCTAACAGATTCTATATCCCCGATCAATCTCGGATACAGCAGGGGATCGTTAGTATGGGCGAATGCCTGACCGAATGAATTAGCCATGCTCGAACGGTTGTAAAATGCGGAATACATGCTGTGCAATTGTTCATTGCGGGCTGCATTGAGTTCATCTTCAGAGATGGATTTTATCTTCTCCAACTCGATACGAATAATAGCATGAACAGCATCTGAGGACGTAGAATGGGGCAGATCTGCCGCGCAAGTCATCAGACTGAATCCTTTATAATGGTTGAGTCCCATACTGAAAACCTTTGCAAGTCCAGAATCAACTATATAAGACCGCAATGAATTTGAGCTTTTATTTAAAATGCGAGCAAGAATGAGCAATCCCGCATAGTCGCGATGACCTAAACTGGGCAGGTACCAGCTTTTCCTGAATTTGGCAACACTGAGACCTCTTGAAGTAACCGTAAACTTTTTTCCCAACACTTTGGGCTTAGAAAGTTGAGGAGATGACAATTTGTTCGGTGTTTGCTCATTGCCATAAGCTTCGTCCAGTTTGGTCAGAACATAATCAAAATCCACATCGCCGATTATGACAATCAATCTCTTTTGGCGGCGTAGAAAATTCTCATGATACGCTTTCAAACCAACGGGTTCGAGTTGTTTAATAAAATCCTCAGTACCCAGGCTAATAAAGTTCTTCTTTCCATAGATTAAGCTGGAAAAAGAATAAACAAACCTCGATGTTAAACTTGCCAGTCTGCGGCTTCGTTCTGTCAGTACAATTTTCTTTTCCATTTCAACGACTTCTTCATTAATCACTGTGCTGTAATATCTTTCCGTATCTATCTCAACAGCGAGATCAAATTTGTCTTTTGGAAATCTCAGCATAAAGCGCGTAGAATGATAAGAAGTAGCAGCACTTTTTTGTCCTCCATTCTTGCTAATGATTTCGTCCTGGCTTCCAGTGCCTGACATGAGATGCTCTAAGAAGTGTATTCGTCCTTGCTTCCCCTCCTCTTCATCTGCCGATCCAGCACTGTAGTAGGTATGGTATTCAAAGGTCGGGATTGTCCGATCCACGACAATCACGGCGTCGAGATTGGAATTGATGGTATAATGCTGTGCAGTGAGTTCTTTGGACAACACCTCTGTCCCAATAAGCTCATAGGCGGGACAGGTACTCGTCGGCAAGACACATACCAGTAAGAATATGAACGCATAAATTTTCTTCATGTTTAAACCTCACGAAAGTTCGACATCCACTGGAGCTTTTCGCTCGATACTATCGCAAATCGCCTCGCATACCACCATCGCCTGACACGCATCTCGCAGGGTTGGTGAACCTGACTCCCCTTTTTGTACAGCCCGCGCAAAAGCCTGCATTTGCCCCCAGTATCCACCTCGTTTTTCCGCATTGTCCCGCACTGCGGGCGAATAAGATTGGGATGGAATACCGGGCGAGGGTTGGTATCCCCCTTCGGGCGAATGGGGTTCAAAATCCAACGTGTGCAAATTCACCAAACGCAAATGCGCCTGTGCATCGCCCGCCGCTTCAATCTTACACGTCCAATTTGGGGTACAACCCGTCAGCGTAATCATTCCGGTTGCACCGCTATCAAAATGCGCGGTACAGGCAATTGCAAATCGTCCTCCCTCACCAACCGACAAATCCGCGTAAACCCGCTCGATCTCCCCGCCCAAAAAACGCGCGAGATCTACCGCGTGCGTTGACTGAAAAATCATATACTGCCAGCCCGCGCGATAGTCTGAATCATCCGGCCACATCGGACCTGGCATAAAATATCGGCTCTCCAAAAAAAGCAACTTTCCAAACTCGGGCGTCGCCATCAATTCCCGAAATTTCTGCACCCCGGGCGCGTGTCGCATATTGTGACCAATCTGCGTAATAAGCCCTCGTCCTTCAGCCATATCAGCCAACTCCTGAGCCTGGGCTGTTAAACGCGCCGGAGGCTTCTCCATCATCAACGGCAACCCCGCTGCCAGCACCTGCTTCCCACATTCAAAATGCATATCCGGCGGCCCCACGACCATCACGGCATCCAGGTCTTCCTTCTCTATCATATCAGACAAATCCGTGTACCATCTTCTCGCTCCAAAAAATCGCGCATTGCGCTCTGCCAGTTCCACTTCCAAATCACAGCAAGCGTACAGATCCAATTCCGGTATGGTTGCAAAATTGGGATACCACGATGCACTCGCCTGTTTCCCACAGCCTATAAACCCAACGCGAACAGGTGCGACACTCATTTCTCACCCCTCAGTTTATTGCGAAACGACTTGCGAAACTTTTGCACTTTGGGATTGATAACAAAGATGCAATACGGTTGATATGGATTCTCGACAAAATAATTCTGATGATACGCTTCCCCCTCATAAAATATTGGAAGTGGCGCAATCTCCGTCACAATCGGATCAGCCCATAAATCCGATGCCTCTGTCTCTGCCATTGACTGCTCGGCAATTTTCTTCTGCTCTTCATCGTGATAATAGATCACCGATCGATACTGCGTACCCACGTCATTCCCCTGGCGGTTCAATGTCGTTGGGTCATGAGTACGCCAGAAAATGAACAGAATCTCCTCAAACGAAATCACAGTCGGATCAAACGCAATCTGCACCACCTCGGCGTGTCCTGTGGTACCCGAACACACCTCCTCGTATGTCGGATTCTCCACCGTTCCCCCTGCGTATCCCGACACGACTTTATGCACGCCAATCACATCCTGATAAATCGCCTCCACGCACCAGAAACACCCGCCCCCAAGCGTCGCGGTCTCCATTGTACTGGACATAGTAATACTCCTTATGTGGCTATTTACACGCTGCATTTTGCATGCATCATATTCCCCCCCACGTCTTTTGTCAAGGTGAAATCAGAATCTCACCACACAGCAGATGGCGATTTTCTATTTGACACACGCGCGCGATCCTGTCAAATTAAACCCTTGTTTTAGACCATTATTTTTTTCAACCTTAAAGGAGAGTTACATGCCCCAACGGGAATTCAACCTCAGATACGCCCCGCACCACGGCCATTTCTCAAACAGCGCGGGCGATGACTATCTCGACCAACTCAAATACGCCGCAGATCAGGGCTTTACAGCCTGGGAAGACAATGGCATGCCCAAACGCGACATAGGAATGCAAGAAAAAATCGCCGCAGAAATGACCCGATTAAACCTCGAAATGGGTGTTTTTGTCGCCACGGGATCTTTTTCAGATGTCACATTTGCTGGCGACGATGAAGATGCAAAACAGGCTGTACTAAAAGATATCAAAGCCGCCATTGAAGTTGCCAAACGCGTAAATGCAAAATGGTGTACAGTCGTACCCGGCCTTTACGACTTAAAACTCGCGTGGGATTATCAAACAGCCAATGTAATCGAACTGCTCAAACGATGCTGCGACATTCTCGAAGAATCGGGTCTGGTAATGGTATTGGAACCGCTCAATCGCCTGACGAACCACCCCCGCGTTTATCTGGCTGGCTCGCCACAGGCATATCTGGTCTGCCAGGCCGTCAACCACCCGTGTTGCAAAATCCTCTTTGACATCTACCACCAGCAAATCACCGAAGGCAATCTCATTCCCAATATCGACCGCTGCTGGTCTGAAATCGGTGTTTTTCAAGTAGGCGATAACCCCGGTCGCAAAGAACCCACCACTGGTGAAATCAACTACAAAAGTATCTTCAAGCATCTACACGAAAAAGGCTGCACCAGCATCGTCGGCATGGAACACGGCATCAGCCTGCCCGGCAAAGAAGGCGAAGACCGTCTGATCCAGGCTTATGTCGAATCGGATGATTTTTAGGTAAGGAGTCTATCCCATGAAAGCAATTCTCGTCGGCCTCGGAGGTCGTGCGCGTCACTGGCAGGCCGCGTGTGAAACACATCCCGAAGTCGAATTGGTCGCCTATGTTGAACCCTCAGCAGAAAACAAAAAACGCGCCATAGAAGAACGCGGTGTACCCGAGAATCTCATCTACGACGACCTCAGCGATGCCGCCTCAGTAGAAGCCGACTTTGTCGTCGATGTCACCCCACCCGCTGTTCACGAAACCATCGCGCTGAAAGCCTTTGATGCGGGCCTCAATCTATTGGGCGAAAAACCCCTGAGCGATAACTTCGAAGCCGCTAAGCGTATCGTTGAAGCGGGCAAAAAAGCGGGTGTCAAACACATGATCACACAGAACTACCGCTTTAATGAACTGCCCCGAACCACAAGGCGCTTGCTCGAAGCCAGACATATTGGCGACGTGGCGCAACTCGACGTATCGCTCTATGTCGATTGGGCAGACAACCCGGGCAGCCACTATGTGACGGAACCCTATATGTTCCTCACCGACATGGGCATCCACCACTTTGACATGATGCGCTATACCCTCAATGCCGACCCCGTCAGCGCACACGCCATCACCTGGAATTTGCCCTGGGGCTGGCATCAGGGCGACGCCTGCCAGATTATCGTCTTCAAATTTGAAAACGGCATTGTCGCCACACATCGCGGTATTGGCTGCACAATGGGACATGTACCTGCGGGACACAACGGCGAATGGCGCTACGAAGGGCCAAAAGGCACGCTCACGTGGGAGGGCTTTGACCTCTTTTACACACTCAAGCACAAACAGAATCCACAAATCCGCGAGCAAATCGAACTCGACGAAAGCGACGGACCAAATCCCGTGCTCAACGAATTTGTTCGCGCCCTTCAAGAGGACCGCCAACCCGAATGCAATGCCGAAGACAATCTAAAATCCATGTCCATGGTCTTCGGAGCCGTCACGAGTGCGATGGAAGGACGCGAAGTGCTACTATCAGAACTATAAAAAGGAGAACCCATGGCAGATCTACAGGGTGACACAAGCTGGTTTACACACGACCGTTTTGGATTGTTCATCCACTGGGGATTGTACGCATTGCCCGCGCGACACGAGTGGGTAAAGCAGCGAGAAGAAATACCCGACGCGCAATACGATCGATACTTGAAATACTTCGATCCGGATTTGTACGATCCCGAAGCGTGGGCAGATGCGGCGGCCAACGCGGGCATGAAATATTTCTGTGTCACCACCAAACACCACGAAGGCTTCGCGCTGTGGGACTCCAAACTGACGGAGTACAAAGCGACCAATACACCCGCACGCAGGGACTTGTTAAAACCCATGGTAGAAGCATTTCGGTCGCGGGGTATGAAGGTCGGCTTTTACCATTCCCTGATCGACTGGCACCATCCGCATTTCAGAATTGACGCCGTCCACAGTATGCGGAACCACCCCGATAAGGACAAGTTGAACGAACCTCGCGATCAAGCCCAATACGCCGCGTATTTGCACGGTCAAGTCCGCGAGTTGCTCACCGAATACGGCAAAGTGAATATGCTCTTTTACGATTTTAGTTATCCAGCCGGCGCAAGGGGCAGGCCCGAGGGTTTTGACGGCAAGGGACGAGATGATTGGAACAGCATCGAACTGATGAAAATGACGCGCGAGTTGCAGCCGGGTATTGTGATTAACGACCGGCTGGACCTGGACGATGTGGAAGGCGGATGGGATTATCGCACACCCGAACAATTTATGCCGCGCGAGTGGGTCACCTATCAGGGCGAACGCGTATTGTGGGAGACCTGTCAAACATTTTCGGGGTCGTGGGGCTATCACCGCGATGAAACAAGTTGGAAGAGCATCGAGCAACTGGTGCAAATGCTGGTCGGCGTGGTAAGCCGCGGGGGCAATTTATTGCTCAATGTTGGACCGACCGGACGCGGGGTATTTGACGATCGAGCATTGGATTGCCTGAACGGAATGGGCGAATGGATGAAATGGCACAGCCGATCCATTTATGGCTGTACTGCCGCGCCAGAGGAATTTCAGACGCCGGAGGATTGCCGCTTGACCTACAATCCCGACACCAATCGGCTGTACGTACACCTGTTCACCTATCCGTTCCGCTATCTGCATCTCGATGGATTTGCTGGCAAGGTAGAATACGCCCAGTTATTAAACGATGCTTCAGAAGTGCGATTTCACCAGCCCCGCGCTGGACACACGGGAGACAGCAGTATTGAAAGAGAAACCCTGACACTGGAATTGCCCGTGCAAAAACCCAATGTGACAGTACCCGTAGTCGAGTTGTTTTTGAAGGAGTGAAAAAATGACAATGATTGAAACAGACCTCCGCAAACTCAGTGCCGACGAGGTGGCGATCTATCGCGAACAGGGCTATGTGATTGTGCCAGATATATTTCCGCTGGAGGAACTCGCGGAAATCGACCGCGAGATCGATCGACTTCAGGAAACACAAAAAAAAACGGGGCGCAACAAGGGATGGATCATGCAGTTGGGATTGCGATCAGAAGTGACCCGCCAATTTGCCCAGGATGAGCGGGTATTGACACTGATCGAAGACATTGTAAAACCCGGCATTTCGATTTATTCGGCCAAGTTGACGGCAAAAGTGCCGCATTCCAACGACATCTGCCACTGGCACCAGGACGACGCGTATTACAATACACGCGCCCTGAGCAAAACGCGCATGTCCACCTGGATACCGCTACAGGACGCGGATGAGACAAATGGGTGTTTGTGGGTCGTGCCACAAAGCCATAAGGGCGGCGTGGTCACGCATGGACCATTTGGCGGACAATGCCCAAAGTGTATGGGACCAGCCGATCTTATGTTCGATGATGCGATCCCCTGTCCTGTAAAAGCCGGGGATATCCTTTTATTCCACGCCTGTTTGTGGCATCATTCCAAAGGCAACCAGACAGACCATATACGGCGGGCATTTATTGTCTCGTATCAAGAGGCCACTGTGCCCCGTGGCAATGGCGATCAGTATAAAATTCTGAGATCCGTATAAGGAGATGGTAGAACAGGCGTTTGGGATCTGTTGTTCCCGCTCGACTTTCACCTTGTATGAAATATAAAATCCCAAAACTAAAGGTTTTCTCGCTTCTCCCCCCCATCCGCGTCTTACCCTTCCTTTTCTTGTGCGCTACCCTATTGCACGCACCCACATGGGCGCAATCTCAGGCAACCACCGGCGTTATCCGCGGCTTTGTCTGGGATCAGTTCGGCAACCCCATTGGCAATGCCACCATCGCCCTCAAAGAAACCAGCACCAATTACCGGCGCACCCTCACATCATCCGATCTGGGGATATTCACCGCGACCCTGTTACCCCTGGGTTTTTACGACATCACAGTACAGGCGGAAGGACAAGCAGAAGTGCGTCAAACAGGGGTGCAGGTGCGGGTTGGCGAGACAGTGGAACTCGTCTTCAAAATGGCATTGCAAATGGACGAAGTCCTCATCGAAGCAAAGAGACCCGCCGTTGACATCACCCAGAGCGAAACAGCCACGCGCCTGCCCGAAGCAGCCGTGCAGGACCTGCCCAACAACGGGCGCAACTTCCTCAACCTCACGCTGTTGACTCCAGGAGTGAGCATTGTGCAAGGCCCTGACGGCGATGAATTGACCATTGCCGGTCAGCGCGGCATACACAACAACATCTCGGTAGATGGTGCGGATTTCAACAACCCCTTCTTCGGCGAACAGCGCGGCGGACAGCGCCCCGCCTTCACCTTTAATTTAAATGCAGTAGCGGAAATGGTAGTCATACCCCAGGGAGCCAATGCCGAATTTGGACGTTCCAGCGGCGGCTTTGTCAATGTCATCACCAAATCGGGCACCAACCAATTCCACGGCTCCGTGCATTTTTTTGGCAAACACGACGCCCTGTCCAGCACAGTTAGGCACAACGGGATGGAACGCACGCCCAATTTCAAACAGGGGCAATTCGGCTTCACCCTGGGTGGCCCTCTAAAAAAGGACAGAGCATTTTTCTTTGCCGCGTATGACCAGCAGATTTTCAGAGATACCAGACAGAACAATATCGGGCGCGGGGATGCCCGCCTGCGCCACTTCATGGCCTCCGAATTCAACCTATCCGACGACTACGGCGCCATTGACCGCACCAACGATGCCCGCGCTTTTCTCCTCAAAGTCGATTACCACCTGTCGGAGGAACACTCCGCCACCTTCAAATACAATTACACCTGGTCCGAACAGGAAAACGGCACCTTTGATGTTGACTCCTGGGCGCGCAGCGCCAATGCCATAGAAAGGGACTGGTCACACGCCTTTAACGGCAGTCTGGTATCACTTCTATCCACCAGCACGATCAACGAATTCCGCTTCCAAATCGCCCGCGAAGACCGTCCCCGTCCCTACGGTGGACCTCACAATCCCAATACCGGGCGGCCCTTTCCCGATACGGGCATGGACTTTGTACACGGCTATCGCTTTGGCATGCCTTTCTTCATCCCCATCGAATACTACGACTCTCGCATCCAGTTGCTCGACAATATCTCCATAAGCAAGGACAATCACCTGATCAAAGCCGGGATCGAATGGAACCGCGTCGAATCCGTACAAACCTTTATCGGTTTTGCCAATGGACGCTACATCTTCAATTCCGTAGATGGCTTTCTCAACTTCGTCCAGCAGGGCAATACCTATGTCGAATGCTCCGACGGCAGCACTAGCACCACCGGGACCTGTCCCGACGGAACGGAAATTACCGGGCCTGTCCTCATCTACTTGCAGCAGTCCGGCGTCGGCGGCCTGAGCGTGGAAGAAGCAGGCACACAGAAGATCCCCCAGCACGAACTGGCTCTGTTTGTACAGGACAGTTGGCAACCCTCGAACAAACTCACACTCAATTACGGCTTGCGCTGGGAAGCGCAGATCCAGCCCGATGTAATCACCGATCCGGACGAGGTCTTTTTCGCAGATTTCATTGGCAAAACTGTCACCAATCAGACGGGCACATATACATTCCCCTCCAACGGCAAAATCCCCTCTACCTGGGATATGTTCCAGCCGCGGTTGGGCATAGCTTACGATGTACACGGCGACAACAAGACCCTGTTGCGGGGCAGCGCGGGGATCTATTACGCCCGCATCCCCGGCTTGAACCTGGCGGGCACCCGCTCGACCAATGGCTCGCGCGGGCAATCCATCTTCCGCTCCAGCGCCCTGACGCCCATTTTGGGTCCGCCTCCACCCTATGGCGAGTTATTGCCCTCCCCCACAGGCGATCCCTTCCGCCCCAATATCTTTGTCTTCGACAAAAATTTTAAAAACCCCCGCACCATCAGCACACATGTCGGCCTCGAACGCGAATTGCCTGCAAAGGGGGTAGTCGGTACCTTCGGCTATACATACTCCCACACCGACAATCTCACGCGCTTTGTCAACCGCAACGACGCGGTCTTCGGTTCTCCCTGGTCAACGGGTTTGGGTCCCAATGGCAGCAACGGCATCGGCGACTTAACCGTCGTCGAAAGCACGGCCAAATCGCGCTACCACGGCCTCAGCTTTGGGCTGCGCCAGATGGTGCAAGACAAATTCCAATTCCAGATGAACTATACCCTGTCCTGGGACAAATCCGACGACGACAACGAGCGCGATCCCTTCACCTTCCGCTACGTCGATGCAACGCAATTAGACCGAGAATGGGGCTATTCAGACCGCGACCAGCGCCACCGCTTCAATCTGTGGACCCTGACCAGATTGCCCGGCGATATATTCCTCAACAATCGCATAAGCTACTATTCAGCACAACCCACCTCCGCATCCTGCACGGGCAAGCCCACGACCAATCCCTGGGGTGCTATCTCTGATCGTATATGCGCCGACGGCAGCATTATCCAGCGCAACACCCTTCGCAAAGACAATGCGTTTTTCTCCTGGGACACGCGCCTGTCCCGCCCCATCCCATTGGGCAACAGCCATCTGGAAGCCATCGTCGAAATCTTCAACCTGCTCAACACAGACAACTTCCGCGATCCCTCCACCGCGGGCCTGCTCTTCAACTTTGACGGCACCGTTCAATCGGGCCTCGGCGACCCACGCGAAGTGCAAATCGGCATGCGCTATGTTTTTTGATTGCTGTGAGAAAGGAGATGGAAAATGAGTGAGTTTCAGTCAGTGCAACGCAAGCCGGAGCCACTTCGACCTGATACCTTCTTTACTCACAAGGGCGAGCCAGCCTCCTTTTCTGTACTGGACTTCTGGATCTGGATGGCTTCCGATGTCTTGAACAATATCCTGCGTGGCATGGTCGCAGAATACATCGTAAGTCAAGCCACCGGGGCATGTGCGCCGGTCAGAGTTGAGTGGGATTCCGTCGATATAAAGACTCCGAAGGGAGTTAAAATCGAAGTCAAATCAGCCGCTTACCTTCAGTCATGGCCTCAGAAAAAACCATCTGCAATCTCATTCAATATCGCAAAGAAACGTCCCTGGGATCCAGAAACAAACCAGTACGGAGAAACGCGAGTTCGCAACGCCGATGTGTATGTCTTTTGCCTTCTCACTCCTAAGGATGGTCGAACCGTCAATCCCCTTGAACTGACGCAGTGGGAGTTTTATATTCTACCAACGAGCACGCTTGATACCTCTCTTGGAAACCAGAAGACCGTCTCGCTCTCGCGTCTAAAAGAGCTGGGGGCCGTGGCACTGGGGTATGACCAAATCCGCAACGCCGTTCTGGAAGCGTACGGTGATGGACGGAAAAACATATGACAACATGAAACTCGTGCGCTACATTTTTTGCTCGCTTAAAAAGGCTTCAACACTAAAAGAAGATTCACAATGAATAAAAAGATCCTGAACGAAACAGAAATATGCGACCTCTTCATTACCCCAGCGATCAGCAGAGCCGGTTGGGATCAGTACACTCAAATCCGCCGTGAATATATATTCACCGCTGGTCAGGTTCGCCTCCAGGGCAATCTGGCCTCGCGTGACGAAAAAACAAAAAATAAGGCTGACTATGTGCTGTTCTACCAATCAAATCTTCCGCTGGCCGTAGTTGAGGCTAAAAATAATCGCAATTCGGTTGGAATCGGGATGCAGCAGGCACTCGGTTATGCCGAAGCCCTTGATGTGCCGTTTGTGTTTTCATCGAACGGCGACGCCTTCCTGTTCCACGACCGTACCGGCCAGTCCTCCCCCATAGAAAAGCAACTTAGTCTGGATGAGTTTCCATCCCCAGATGATTTGTGGCGGCAATATCGAATATGGAAGGGACTGGACGAAGAATCCGATAAGCTCGCTCGCCAGCCCTACCACGAAGACTTTGAAGGTAAAAATCTTCGCTACTATCAGCGCGTCGCTATTCAGCGGGCAGTTGAAGCCATCGCACAAGGGCAGCGTCGAGTGCTGTTGGTCATGGCTACTGGTACGGGCAAGACATTCACTGTATTTCAAATTATATGGAGACTGTGGAAAGCAGAGAAGGTCAAGCGGGTACTATTTCTTGTGGACCGGAACATTCTCGCGTATCAAGCCGTCACCAACGACTTCAAACCCTTTGGCCCAGTAATGACCAAGGTCGGAAATCGCAATATGGACCCAAGCTATGAGGTCTATGTCGCACTCTACCAGGCCGTCAGTGGTAGCGAGGAGGAGAAAAACGTCTATCGTCAGTTCAGTCGAGGTTTTTTTGACCTTGTGGTCATTGATGAGTGTCACCGGGGCAGTGCCCGGGAGGACAGCGCGTGGCGGGAAATCCTCGATTACTTTGAACCTGCCATCCAGCTCGGTCTTACGGCAACACCAAAGGAGACTACGAAGGTCAGTACGCTTACTTACTTTGGGGAACCCATTTACAGCTACAGCCTTAAGCAAGGCATTGAAGACGGCTTTCTCGCACCGTTTAAGGTCATGCGTATTGACCTCGATAGGGACTTACAGGGCTGGCGACCATCAGCGGGCATGACCGACGACCTCGGACAAGAGATTGAAGACCGGATCTACAACCAGCTCGATATGGACCGGGTACTGATCCTGAATGAACGCACTCGGCGCGTCGCTGAAAAGATCGTTGAGTATATGTTAGCCACTGACCCTTACGGCAAAACTATTGTCTTTTGTGAAAATATTGACCATGCCGAAAGAATGCGTTCAGCACTGGTCAACGAGGTCGCTAAACATCTGCCAGAGGAGGCCGGTAATACTTCGAAATTTGTAGTCCGCATTACCGGCGATAGCGACGAGGGACGGCTCGCGCTTGATGACTTCATCCATCCCGAACATCGCTATCCGGTCATTGCCACTACCTCAAAGCTGTTGACAACAGGCGTGGATGTCAGGACCTGCAAACTCATTGTGATAGACCAGCGCATAGAGTCGTTGATTGAGTTCAAGCAGATCATTGGACGAGGAACCCGTATCCACGAAGATATGGGCAAGCTCTGGTTCACTATTATGGATTTCAGAAAGGCGACTGAGCAGTTTGCCGATCCAGATTTCGATGGAACCCCAATGGTCATCTACGGGCCTCACAGGGACTATCCCATTCTGTCAGATGATAACGAGAAAAATGGAGACAATGAAGCTCTACCGATAGAAGGTGCGACTCGATACGTAGTCAGCGACGTTGAAGTGCAAGTCTTAGCCGAGCGCGTCCATTACATGGACCGGAACGGCAAGCTCATCACCGAGTCCTTGACCGACTACACACGAAAGACCGTTCAGCAGGAATATGCTACCTTCGACGATTTTCTCCAGCAATGGAACGAGGCTGATCGGAAGGCGGCTATTATTGAAGAGTTGGGCAATCATGGCGTCCTATTTGAAGAGTTACGGGCGCAGGTCGGCAGAGAATTCGACGCTTTCGACTTGATATGCCACATAGTGTACGATCAGCCTATGCTTACCCGACGCCAGCGAGCTAATAAGGTCAAGGAGCGAGACGTCTTCACTCGCTACGGCACACAAGCCCGCGCTGTCCTTAACGCCCTAATTGACAAGTACACGGACGAGGGGCTAACTGCGGTTGAAGACCTCGGCATCCTGCGTGTACAACCTCTATCCGACCTCGGCACCCCAGTAGAATTAGTCCGGCATTTCGGAGGTAAAGACGAATACATTGCCGCTGTGCAGGCACTTGCCGAAGCCCTCTACGACCAAGTGGCATAAGGCACAGACGCTTGATCAATGCGTAATACTATACTATCCACCAAACTGAACAAAGGAGAGCCTGAACTATGGCCCTATCCACCACTATCAAATCCATCCAAGACATCATGCGTAAGGATGTGGGCGTCGATGGCGACGCTCAGCGCATTGGTCAACTTGTCTGGCTGTTATTTCTCAAAATATGGGATGATCGAGAGCAGGAATTAGAGATGCTCGAAGACCATTTCAGGTCTCCTTTGATCGACGTAACCTGGGTGGAGGAAGGCGAGACCCGCACTGCTGCGGACTTGCGCTGGAGTGCCTGGGCCGCTGATCCGGAAGGTGACACTGGCGATAAACTGCTCACCTTTGTCAACGATACGCTATTTCCCGCGCTCAAGGGCATGGAGGTCGGATCGCTCGCAAAGGATACGCGGGTGCTTCGCCGCCGCCTGGTGCGCGGCGTTTTTGAGGATGCTTATCAGTACATGAAATCCGGCACCCTGCTGCGACAGGTCATCAACAAAATCCAATCCGACATCGACTTCAACGACGCCACGAATCGGCACTTATTCGGAAATATCTACGAGCAACTCCTCAAAGACCTCCAAGGAGCCGGGAACGCTGGTGAATATTACACGCCGAGGGCAGTGACCCAATTCGCGGTGGATATGATCAATCCCCGCCTCGGCGAATCCATTTTAGACCCGGCCTGTGGAACTGGTGGTTTTTTGTCGTGTGCCATTGAGCACATTCGCCGACAAGATGTAAAGACACCCGAACAAGAAATGCAACTACAAGAAAGTATTCAGGGCATAGAGAAGAAGCCCTTACCGCATTTGCTTTGTACCACCAACATGATTGTGCATGGCATTGACGTACCAACTGGCATTCAGCACAAAAACTCTCTGTCCCGGCCACTACACGATATCGGCATGAGTGACCGGGTCGATGTCGTGCTTACCAATCCGCCATTTGGCGGCATGGAGGAGGACGGCATTGAGGGCAACTTTCCAGCCCAGTTCCGCACCCGTGAGACCGCAGACCTGTTCCTGATATTGATCGTGGAGTTGCTCAAGCCTGGTGGCCGGGCCGCAGTGGTCCTGCCGGACGGTACTCTATTCGGTGAGGGCGTGAAGACCCGCTTGAAAAAACGCCTGCTCACCGAATGCGAGCTGCACACCATCGTGCGTCTGCCCAACGGAGTATTCGCACCGTACACCAGCATCAAAACCAACCTGCTGTTTTTCGAAAAAGGGAGACCGACCACTGAGGTTTGGTACTACGAGCATCCCTACCCGGAAGGCTACAAATCCTACTCCAAGACCAAACCAATGCGGATTGAAGAGTTTGAGCCTGAAAAGGCGTGGTGGGACAATCGGGTTGAAAACGAGTTCGCATGGAAAGTCGGCATTGACGAGATACGCGAGCGTGACTTTAACCTCGACATCGCCAACCCCAACACAGTTGAAAGCAGTCACGGTGATCCTGATGAACTGCTGGCATTGTACGAAAAGGAACGAGTAGCGGCGACCAAAGTAAGAGATCAACTAAAGCAGGCGTTGGCCGAGGCATTGGAGAGAACAGCATGACGACGAAGGAGTTCATTGAGGTTTTTGATACGATTACAGAAGCCCCGGGGGGTATTGATCAATTGCGAGAGTTGGTACTTCAGCTTGCCGTGCAAGGGAAGCTTGTGCCGCAAGATCCGAATGACGAACCGGCGTCGAAATTGTTAAAACGGATTGCGGCGGCCAAAGCGCGAACATCAAGAAAGGGCCGAGTTAAGGTACGAAAGGTTGTGGACCCTGCGTTAACAAGGCTGAATTATCATTTACCAAGTGGCTGGGCCTCAGCACATCTTTCGGATCTTACCCAAGTACTCAACGGACGAGCCTATAAAAAAAGTGAACTTCTTCTGGAAGGAACGCCTGTCCTGCGTGTTGGCAACCTTTTCACATCAAATCAATGGTATTACTCGGACCTTGATCTCGATAAAGACAAATATTGCGAAGAAGGCGATTTAATCTATGCGTGGTCCGCATCATTTGGGCCGTTTATTTGGCGTGGGCCTAAAGTAATTTATCACTATCATATCTGGAAACTGTCGCTTTTTAGTGAAATCGATCTGAGGAAGCAGTATCTATACAATGTTCTTCTCCAGAAGACTCAGGACATCAAGAATGCAGGCCATGGTATTTCAATGGTCCACTTGACAAAGGAGAAAATGGAACAGTTGGTTGTTCCACTTCCACCTCTCGCTGAACAACACCGCATCGTAGCCAAGATCAATGAATTGATGGGGTTGATTGACCGGCTGGAGAATTCCCGATGTAGCCGAGAGGCCGTCCGCACCGCAGCCCGGAACTCAGCTCTCGCCGCGCTATGCAATGCCGCTACGCCCGCAGAAGTCGAGGCTGCATGGACACGCATTGCCGAGCAGGTAGAAGACTTGTTCACTACACCTGATGATTTGACGCCACTACGCGAAGCCGTACTTCAGCTTGCAGTGCGGGGGCGATTGGTCCCGCAGGATCCGGGTGAGGAACCGGCGGCGAATTTGCTGAGACGCGCTAAGACATCAAAGAGCCGGGAGATAATTGAGCGCAAGATTCGCAGGAATAGCGAGCCTGAATTGTCGGAATCGGCGGGGGAAGTCAGTTCTCCAACCCACTGGGTTTGGACACACCTCTATGATTTCGCTCTAGTACTTGGCGGAAAACGATTACCGGCTGGTGCGTCTTTTTCCACTGAGAATACCGGCAACATCTACATCCGCGTTACAGATATGAAAGACGGATCAATTTCGACTGAAAATCTCCAATACATCTCGGATGATGTGCGAGATCGAATTGCCAAGTACACTATTGATAGAGAGGACCTATACATCACGATCGCTGGAACTATTGGAGATGTCGGCGAGGTTCCGAGACATTTTCACGGTCAGAATCTGACGGAGAATGCGGCAAAGATCGTATTCCGTGAAGTGGACAAGAAGTTTCTTCTATTGGTTCTCCGCTCGGGTGATGTGCAAGAACAGTTTCAAGAAAAGATAAAGCAGATGGCCCAACCAAAACTGGCCCTGAAGCGTATCTCAGGTGCTCGCGTGCCAATTCCGCCTCTCGCCGAACAGCACCGTATCGTCGCGAAGGTCAATGAACTAATGGGGCTGATTGACCAGCTAGAGCAACACCTTAGCGTCAGCGAGAAACATAACGCGACCTTTATATCTGCTGCTGTCAATTATATAAATACTCAAGACGAAAAAATGCTGCATCAAGCGTCGGACATCTCTTTTGGAGCGTCAATTGTAAGTAAGTGACGTGCTTGGACCTCAATATATCGATCAATTCCTACACAATATCCTTTGCCCCGTAATCATATTGGTAGTTACTCTTTGCTCCAGGCAGTTAGGATTTGAATATACGGTAATACTCTCTTCGGCAAAAGATTTCTGACAAAGACTGTTTTACGGTCATTTTCGGAAAGACTTCCAAAGATCTGCACTACATCCCATGAGAACTGTTCGCACGACTGAACGGAAGATAGTTCGCGCAACTGCTGGCCATGACATCGACGCAGGATAGGTCCTCTACCGCATGGACAAGGATGATGTCCTCGGTAGCTATCGTCGGCCAACACCTTCAGAAGACCGAGCACGGCTAAATGGTCATCTACATTGAACAGGTCTTGGTAGTATTGCCTTATTCCCATCCATCCGTGAGCAAGCTCACCGAACGGTATCTCACCATAGTCGCGCTTGTAACTATAAAAAAACAGATAACTGATAAGTTGGTCGTTGATGAAACGAAGGAGACTCTTGTGTGGTAAGAAGTTCTTGCGAATCTCAAGTGGAGCTCCTAAACAAAGGCTCCCATCCGACATGAGATGTTCAAAACTCTTATCGATCTTATTTCCGGTCTCAAACGCGGTTGGCGGTGACTCTGGATAGTCGTCCGGTATGTGAAGCGCAATCTGATATGTATCTTCAACAGTGCGAGAGTTGTGGCACATACAGAATCCGATCATGCCGCAAATCTTCAATTTGCCCGAAGTTAGTACGAGTTCCAGACTCGGATGTTGAGCCTGGATCTCCACCATTTGTTTCATTACCAGTTGTACCGTTTCCTCTTGCATATAAAATCAAACTCCCCAAGGTCTGCTTGGAATCGATGGTACCTCAATTCTCGGTTTCGTTGGCTGCTGGGATTTGCTCGGCGTGAGCACGACCGCTGCAGCTCCCTGAGATGCCCGTGATGCGAATTTCGCCATTGTAGCCCTGCCATCTCGCTGACCAAATGCTTCGACCAAATAACCTCCAACTTTTTCGAAGCCTGCATCAGTGAGAAGCTCCCGGTACTCCTGTTCAAGATTATTCAGCCATTGGAAGAATAGTTGGGCTTTCCGAGGCTTTTCAGCCCACTTGTCGGCGAAGTTCTCCTGTGGATTTACCGGGTTGGGCACCCAAAAGACACCATTGCGATACTCAATGTGACTACGCATACATGGAACGACATTCAGTATCGCTTCCCCTATGCTGGCCTCGTTATTATAAGCCTGTGCCGCGAGTGTGGTAATGATGATTGAGATGGGTTTGTCGTCGTCACCATTGTAGCGCATATCGCGGTGACGCTTGAGAATTTGGATGAGTTCCTGAAGAGGAGTTCGTACTTCGAAATCTTCAATTTCCTCTACCGCTGCGCGTATTTCCATTTTGTGAGCGTACTTAGCCTCGTCGAGGTCTCTGCGTAGTGCCTTTACATGGGCGTACTTGGCTTCGTAGAGGCGCGTCTCCATTCGACTCTTGAACCACGCTACATAGCCTTTTGGATTGCTCCGAGGCCAATTTGGGTCAACATCCCAAGTCTTACTATCAGTTATGCAGATGGCACTCTCTGCCCATTCCGGCGGAACCCCTAATTCAAGAAGCCAGCGATAATCGTCTGGGATGGCTGGGAGCACATCGAGATGAAACTTGGTGCTTTCCGCGTAATGAATCGTCCAACAGCGGCGCCCACCTTCTTTGGGGTCGATCATGTCCTTGTAACGACTCTGCGGATGCTTGAGACGGTCCCCCACGAGATTCTTTAGCTGCTTCTGGGTCACCTGGACGGCGGAGAGTTGTAGTTGGCACACGGCATCTACGTCGTACTCATCACTACCGATAGGTCGTACTGCGGTGCCTAATGCAAATGATCCCTGTGGGTAAATGATGGGTTTGTAAGGGGCTAATTCAGAGCCATCCGCGTCTAACCATGCTCCGACAGCGTCATAGCGATCTTTGGCCTCCTGGTACCGAGACGGCGGTACCGCGATCTCATTGGCGAGATCTTCAAAAATTTGACTCAATTGCTGGTGACGAGATAGATTGTTCATGTCAATTTGCTCCTTTAATTGATAAGAATTGGGCAATTTTGGGTGAGTGGTGGGTGAAGGTATGGTCAGCAACTGAAATCCAGTCGTCTCGCTTGCTCACCGAGTCCAAGGGCAACGGCTGATCTGATTCAAAATTCAAACGAAGAACTTGCTTCGAATCAAGCGGACTCTCACCAAACAAAAGACAGAGCATGTTGTGGGCGTTTTCTGACTGGAGATTGAGGATCAGATCAATGAACTTACTTCGTTTCCAGCGGGTCACAAAGCCCCAGCCTTGCCAGCTACGAAGTAAACAGTCTCTGAATTTGTCTTCGCTCCGGGGATAGAACACTTTGCTTTTGCCGGTGCCGATGGAGAGCACTCTAATATCTTCGAGTGGAATTTTAAGTCGATAGTTAGCGTCAATAGCTGCCACCAGAGAAGGATTGTTGGCCCAGAGGCCCCCATCAACAAGTCGGTATTTGTCGTCAATTACTACAGGATCGAAGTAGGTCGGTGCAGAGCAGGATGCCAAAACAGCATCCGACACGCGTACCTTACAATCTCTCGTAAATGTATTGTTATACTTGGATTTAAGGACATGTACACATCCGTTTCCAATGTCAACAGTAGGCAGGATGAGGGGAATCTCAACTTGCCCCAAGAGCGTATCACCCAGTTCTTTCTCAAGGAGTTCCTTGAGCTTCCGACTCGAATAGCGACTGGTAAATAATTTAAATGGATCGAAACGTGATCGAAGACGAGAGGTGAAGATCGCTCTGCCATGGGTCTCGTAAAACTTGGTTAGCTGCGCTGCGGTCAGATTACAGGCTAAGCCAGCGGCCAGAATTGCACCTGTGCTGGCGCCTGCCAGTATTCCAAATTGTTTTTGCCAATCAATCTGCCACTCCTCTTCCATTCTTTTTAGAATATGGGCTGCAAAAATTCCTCGGAATCCACCGCCATCGAAAGATAAAATATAGAATGGTGTACTCATAAATTCCGTTTCCTCCTCTACTATCGCATCATAATGTTAGCCGATTAACCACTTGCGGTTAAAGCCTTTGTTGTGTTATCTTTGTATGTATTATAGAAAATACAGGATTTAAATATTTCCGTCAACTCTTTATTTCCGAAATCGACAACATGGAAAGAAAAAAATTAGCTAAACCATCTGAGGTCTTCAAGGATCGCCTACGATCGGCGCGTGAGAATCTCCGTCAAATGACCCAGGTTGATCTCGCTAGAGCAATCGGTCTGCCGCCAAGTTCCATTGCTCATTTCGAGAGTGGTAATAGAAAGCCCTCGTTTGATAATCTGCACAAGATAGCCAACGCGCTAAACGTGACGACCGATTATCTCGTTGGTCGAGCGGATGATCCAAACACCACCGCGTCGGCCGATCCGATCTATCGGCACGTTGCGAATCTCACAGACCAGAACCGCCGAACCGCCGAGGACTTTCTCCGTTTTCTCGCTGAACAAGACCGGAGGCAACGCGAGGGCGATCATCAATGAGGAAAGTATCCAGCCATCGTCAGAAGTCGCTGGTGCGAAGAGCTGAACGGTTACTCCAGGACGAAAACCTTTTGGAGTTGCCTGTTGACCTTGAGGCTCTGTCCCAGACCCGCGGAATATTAATTCGGGAGATGGAGGCAGACGAGGAGGGAGTATCGGGCATGCTCCTGCGCCATGGTGACACATTTGGGATCCTATATTCTACTCAAATTCCGAACATAGGATTTCAGCGATTCAGTATCGCCCACGAACTCGGTCACTACTTTATTGACGGTCATCTAGACCAAATTCCATTCGATGATAATGTGCATCGTTCACGGGCAGATTTCGTCTCCAATAATTATTACGAACGCGAAGCTGACCACTTCGCCGCCGGTCTCTTGATGCCGATTACACCCGTTCGCAGGATTATTCACAGGTCTCCCAGCGGTCTTGGCGGCATCCAAGCTGTTCAGGAGGAAACGAATGCCTCTCTCACGGCCGCAGCTATCCGCTATGTTGGAATGACAGACGAGGCTGTGGCCATCATTGTCAGTAGCAATGGAATCGTCGATTATTGTTTTATGTCCGGGACTATGAAGTCATTAGAGGGAATAGATTGGTTACATAAGAATACGCTGGTCCCCTCAGACACCATTACAGAGTCTACTTGGAACAAATCGGAAGAAGAGCAGCGCGAGGCTTATGCCGAAGGTGAGATCGATATCACGGCTTGGTTTGGTGGCCGCAGGTCAGTTGCAGCAGGGGAGGAAGTAATCGGACTCGGAAGCTATGGTCGAGTACTAACTGTTCTGACTTGTCATGATCTAATTGATAATGACTATATAGACGAGGTCTCTGACGAGGCATTGGAGGAGAGTTGGACACCTCGGTTTCGGCGTTAAGCAACCGTTAGGCTATATCCATGCATACTGTAGTGGAATTACCTGAATACATGCGTCAGGCAAAACGGCTGCTATCGGAGAACGATGGTCAAGAGCTAATCAATTATCTGGCAGAGTACCCCCAAGCTGGGATTATCATGCGCGGTACAGGAGGAATCAGAAAGCTTCGTTGGTCACGCACGGGAACGGGTAAGCGCGGTGGTGTACGGGTTATCTACTACTACCATAATGAACAGATACCGATCTATCTCTTGACATTGTATAGCAAAGGAGTGAAAGACGATCTCACCTCCTCTGAGCGTCGTGCATTGCGAGAATTAGTCCAAACCTTAATCGAAACGGAGAGGCCCCATGAGTAGCGTTTTTGAAAGCATCAAACAAGGATTAACAGAAGCAATTGAGCATGCGGCAGGCAAGGAAAGTGAGGCGGTTGTGCATTTCCCACGCACCCCTGATGTAAAATCCATACGGGAGCAAGTCGGGATGACGCAAACGGCCTTTGCAACTACGTTTGGCGTTAGCCTCAGTACGCTACGTCGCTGGGAGCGCGGTGAGCGCACCCCTCAGGGACCTGCACGGATGTTGCTACATTTGGTAGCCCACGAACCTCAAGCGGTTTTGCAGGCGTTGGAGAAAGTGCGTTGAACGACCGACCAGCATCGCGTCTCGTTACCTATCACGAGGCGAAACCAAGCATGTTTGGCAGGGACCGGGACAAAATTCGCATCCTCGGCGACATCATTGAACCGATCGGCGTAACGTGGGAGGCAGAAAAGGGGAAAACGTGGGAGGGGAAAGACGATTCAATCCAATAGAATTACTGTTCCAAAGCCCTATAGCTATTATGACTATCAATACGACTCACTGGGATTCAGCCGAGTACCTCAAAACTGAAGAAGATGTGCAGTTGTACCTGGAAGCGTGCCTTGAAGAAGCTGGTGATGACCCCGCTTTTATAGCCCATGCAATGGATGTAATTAATCGCTCGAGACTGGGTAACTCCAGGAGACCCCGACAAACAAAAAGAGGCGATTATGATTAGAAGTTTCACATTGGATTTTTGGATAGACGATAGTTGGTATGTTGGGAAACTACGTGAGGTTTCCGGTGTATTCAGTCAGGGTGCAAACCTGGAAGAATTAAAAATAAACATCAAAGACGCTTATGATCTAATGATGGCAGAAACAACGCAGAGGATAGATTCCTAACAATGTATCATAAATGCCCGACATTATACTCATTCGCATCCTGCGTTCAACACAGCATCATCGCCAAGGTCAATTGCCAATCTCTTCTATATCCACGATGGCCCGGGGCGAACAAAAATCCCATCCCTTCCTATAAATGTGGTATCGTTGTTGCCTGAGTGAGCTTGGACGAACTCTTCAGCGTCTTGGGAACAGAGATAATCTACAATTTTCAAGACATTTTTCGCTCGAGAATCTGATGTTAGAATCTCTTGCACCTGAGAATCTAATCCCACGGCCAAATCTACTTCCTCAAGATTAACAAAATTTCTCTCTCTCACCCTCACATCATCTGTTTCTCGGATTGTTGCCGTACTGTTTTTCATAAGGGAAACAAAAGGTTGATAATAGGATTCCAGAAATTGATCTTTTCCGCTTGAAATTTCAAAATCGGTGTCTGTTGAATCAATCTCGCCTGAACCTTCCAGGTGGGTATTATGTATTGAAGTGAACATGGGGCTTATGGAGGATAGTGACTATGAGATGTACCGAATAATCCGAAACTTTCATCTGTACTGAGTCGTCTGTACTTTAGACGTGTACTCAGAAACTTGTACTTTTGTCTAAAAAAAGTGCTTGATCAGATGGATTTCATCATTTAGATTAATCGCATATCCCGACAAAAAAGCCCAATGCAAGAAGATGAAGTGAGGACATTTTCTTGATTTTTGAGAAACAGAGAGGGTAAGATGTTGCTCTTTCCTTTCCCTCCTGACACAGAAATTGCCCTGCGTTTCTTGAAAACGTAGGACTAAATGTGTTTCTTTCTCTGGAGGAATTAGCTCTGTGTACATTGCTGACATATATCCTGGTGAAGAAAAGGCAATAGACGAGCCAGTTGCTTCTCTGTTATCTCAACTACAAGATTTATTCGACGGTTCTCCCTTGTGGTTGATTTTGCAGTCAGACATTTTAGATAAGGATGCCAATAATTTAGACTGGCTTTCTGACGATTTATTTGACCAATTCTTAAACAAAAGCAGCCAAATATCTTCTAAAAACCCAGCATTACTGTTGATAGATTCACCTGGCGGATATTCTCGTGTAGCATATAGGATTTCTCGTCTTTTCAATCGGCGTGCAGGTTTTATTGCAATTATACCGCGTTACGCAAAAAGTGCATCTACACTTTTGTCGCTTGGATCTGAATATATTTATATGGGTAAAGATGCCGAATTGGGGCCATTAGACGCCCAATTACCTGACGTTGACAGAGAAGGTATTATTTCGGCACTTGATGAGGTTCACGCTCTCGAACAATTAAATAATAATGCACTCTCAATCTGTATCGACACATTGAACCAACTGTTAGAAGCGACCAGAAAAAAAACAGAGTTTGTCCTGCCTCATGCACTCGAATATTCAGCTAATTTTGTCCGGCCTTTGCTTGAAAACGTTGATGCTGTTCATTATACACAAATGGCGCGAGTTTTACGTGTAGCAGAAGATTACGCTATTCGTTTACTAATATTAGGCCAGAAACACTCTTTCGACAATGCAAGGGCTATCGCACGGTTTTTGGTACAAAGATACGCTGAACACGAGTTTGCTATTGATTACCGAGAAGCTGATGGACTCAACTTAAAAGTAAAGATGGCATCGCCAAAGTTAAGCGAAATTTTTACAGAGCTAATTCCATACCTAAATGGTGGAATAAATTTAGTGGGACAATTTACAAAGAAAGAAGAACCACAAAACAATAACAAAATTTCAAATACCAAAAAAGCCAAAAAAACCGCCAAGACACCCAAAAAGCCATCTAAAACTGTGAGGAGTAAAACATGAATGCCCAACATCCTACCCCGTTAAATGAAATGCCATCACCACGAAACGAACTCAAATCCACACTTCGGCCAGCACCCTTTCTTGTGCCTGATCCGCCCCGGCCTCCGATGCCTAAGCCAGAAGATGAAAGAGATTCGACTGATTAAAATAATGCCCAAATGCGCAGTAAAAACGCTTGCATTTCAGGGGTTACGATGTTATCTTATAGCAAATCGTAACCCTTTATTTTTTGGTTACATACAGAAAAAAAGAAGGGGCTTACGTCCGTTTTCAGAGGGATCAAGGCTCTTATAAGCGTCCGTTTTGATGAATTCTCCTTGAGGGGATAAACCTAAATTAGCCTTGAGTATAGCGGTCCGGTAGATTATCTCTAAAAACGAGTGATAACCATGTCGAATTACATCCTCCCAACTTTTACGTCCTACAGTAATACCAGCCCAGATCAACTCGGCCCACGTAACGTCTATCGAATGAGAGCCATTGAGGCACTCCCCTAAATCGGGGGAAAATCCTTTTGCGGTGTAATTGAGCTTCGGCATCTTATTTCCTAAAATATTTTCAATAGCAGTAGTTTATCCAGGGTTCAGAGACAGACAGCATTTGGGACTTTTGAAAGCATAAGCAGACGGATTATTTTGTCAAATAACTCGCATCTACACCGCGGTCAATTCGGGAATGTGCTCTTCCTCATATCTCTCAATCAGCACACCAATAACTTCCATCATTGAGGCGAGGGGGTGATCTTCATTCTCGCCTATCACATCAATCAAATCATCCAGTATAGCCACAAGCCGTTGATATTCGCTCTCATCATGAGGAACGAACACAACAGGAGTTAGCACGGGCCATACATCCTGAGCAGTTCGTATTTCCGATACCATAATCTACTCTTTCCCTTTATCGGACTCGTCATGCGTCAAAACCGCACGAATGTAATTTTCTGTCGGTTGTAATGTATTGCTCCGATATCCACATTGCAAGGATTCGCTTTGAACCTCAACGAACTATTTTAAGTGCTCATTGAAATCAAATACCTTGACAAAAGTTAAAAATCGGCTATTTCTTAGATGGATGTAATCAATCGCTTGAGCCAAAAATATGAGCCATTTTGCGAGTATCAAACAGAAGTGATTGAACACGAGGCAGGCCATGTAAGCAACGCACCATCAGAGGGGACTATAACCATGGCTATTCCAAATCCCACCATCAAATTTACCTACGAAGATTATCTGAACACGCCGGACGACAAGCGTTACGAACTTTTGGACGGAGAGTTGGTTATGCCCCCTGCACCGGGAGAAAGTCATCAAAACGTGTCCGCCATGCTCGGATGGAAATTGACTCAGTTCGCGGTTGAGAATCGCATGGGGCGGGTCTATCACGCGCCCTTCGACGTGGTGCTGTCGAACATGGATGTGGTGCAACCCGACTTGATCTTCGTCTCCAATGAGCGCGCTGCTATCATCACTCCCGCAAATATTCAAGGCGCACCAGACCTCGTTGTCGAAATCCTATCTCCTTCCACAGCCGCACGCGATAAGACCTTCAAGCGCAGCCTGTATGCCAAGCACGGCATAACCGAGTACTGGATGGTCGATCTCACCGAAAAAACCATAACAATCCTGCGCCTCGGCGAGCGCGAATTCGAGGTTGTCGATACCTACGGCGAAGGGGAAATATTGACTTCACCCACATTGCAAGGATTCACTTTGAGCCTCGACGACATATTTTAAGACAGCCTTGACAACATTAAAAAGTTCGGCTATTTTGCAATCCCACTGCAAAATAGCCGCTTTTTTCTACCCCAAATGTATATTACCCGCACTCTTGAATCCTTTGTCGCATCTTCCCAATTTCCCTTCTCATCTTAATGATACCCGACCTCTTACCCCTAAAACCCTACCTCCGCGAAACCGTCTGGGGAGGGCGCAGCCTGGGGACACACTACAACAAAGCACTCCCCCCGAGTGTGCCCATTGGCGAATCGTGGGAAGTCTCGGCATACAAAGGGATGGAAAGCATTGTCTCAGTCGGTCCCCTTGCCGGACAAAACCTCGCAGACCTCGTCGCAATTTACGGTGCCGACCTTCTCGGACAGCGCGTTATCCAGCGTTACGGCACCGAATTCCCATTGCTCATCAAACTCCTCGATGCACGCGACGACCTCTCCATTCAGGTACACCCCGACGATACTTACGCCCGTACAGAAAACCTGGGCACGTATGGCAAAACAGAAGCGTGGTACATACTCAAATCAGACCAGGGGCGCGTGGCTTGTGGCCTGAAAGACGGCGTAGATAAACACAGCTTGAAATTATCCATCCGCGAAAACCGCGTACAGGACACCGTGCAATTCTTCGATGTACAGGAAGGCGATGTAATCTTCGTACCCCCCGGCACAGTACACGCCCTGTGCCAGAACGTCATGATCTACGAAGTACAACAATCCAGCGACCTCACCTTTCGCATCTACGACTACAATCGCCCCGGCACCGACGGCAAGCCGCGCGAACTGCACATTGACCGCGCCCTCGACGTCATCGCCTTTGACGCACCCGCGCCAGAACCGCGGAACTCACGTCACGAGGCAAACGCCACACTCATCGGAGCAGAAGACACCGAATACTTCCGTCTCGAACGCTTCGCCCCTGCTGGCATCGTCCAGCACGCCTATCCCACATTCGCGGCACTCACCGTCCTCGCCGGTCAAGCCCAATTAAACAAAACCTTCACCGCTCAAACAGGCGATACCTTCTTCATCCCGGCCAATCGCACCGTCACCGTCTCACCAAAAGAACAGGTGGAATATTTAATCTCATCCTGTGGGTAGAAAAATGAATCAGCGAATCGGGATTTGCACTGATTTTGGGTAGTAGGGTGGGGTTCGTCTATTCGTTGATTCGTTGATTCGTCGATTCTTAAACCTGTGCTTCGCCGTAGAGGTCAATGCGTGCGCGGAGGGAAGGCTTGATGAAAACATCATCGAGGGGAAGTTTGGAAAAAGCGTGTGCGAGAATATCGACCTGCGTGGGCACATCGAGGCGGTAATCGAGAATCAGGCGCTGTTCGCCGCGCACGACACACAGGCCACCAGTACCTCCCATGAGGTCTTCGCGGGATAAGGGAATATTCAGACGATGGGCAAGGGCTTCAAACTCTTGCAGAAGTTGGGAATCTGTCATCATATAAAAATTGGGAAAGAAACTGGAGGCAAGTCACATCTGATATTTGCAAATATAGCGAAATAAAAAAAATGCACAACCGGATCGGCGAAGGTCGGTCCAGTTTTTATGAAAGAATATGCTCTTTGATATATTCTTTCAGGGCAGATAACGTATTTGCATCCCCCGGCAAGAGCGGGAGGCCACCGATTCCATAAGACAGACTGGTATAAAAAGCGTGGGTCTGGTACGCGGAATCCACCTGAGCGGGAAACAGGACAACGGCACTTTTGAGAATGCGTTGAAAATCTGTATCTATCACCTGCCCAATAGCGTCCCGATAAGCGTGCATCTTATCAATATCTTCGCGCATGGGAATCCACGTCCCATTGTAATCTTCGCGGCGATATTTGGCGTCAAATGCATAAATAGCGCGTTCCCTACTGGATTTAGACATTCCAGCACATGCATTCGAGTTGTTGATCTCGATAATCATATCGGGCCTCAGATCATGGGTGAGCGCACGTCCCGACGAGGTGGTATAGGTCATATTGTAGAGACAACGGATGCGGTACTCGCCGCGCTGAAGATATATCGCAGAGGGTTCGCCCTGCGCGGGAGAAACGCTCAGACCGCGATTGGTCAGGTGAAAAAGGTTATCGTCACGGGTCGGAACAAAGCCGATATCACACAGCGTATGAACGAGCGTAAAATAGACCCAGTATTCGTAAAGCGCGTGTGTATCGCGAAAGGACAGATCAAATGGGCCACCCTTACAGGGCGCGAGCGCGCAGTTGAGATCTCGGATAAGCGCAAAAGCCGTCTGGTAACGCACATCGACATGAACGGGCAAAGCGTCATCGCGTCGCGCAGGTGGCAAAGGGAGCAACCGTAGGCAGTGATCCACGTATATTTTCAAACGATGTCCCAGATCGGTATGTGCAATAGATCTCGCGCGCAGTGACAGACGCTTTAAGCGTGCAACGAGATGGCGATTGAGCGATGTATCAATATCGGAATGGCGATGGGTCTCGCGCAAATGCGTACAGACGACATCGTCCGCTATAGGCAAATGCGGGAGATCAGTCTCGCTATGCGTCCAGAATTGTGGCGAGCGAATCATATCGACAATCGCATCGGGGTCGCGGCCCTGTGCGCGATCAACCGCGCGGATGCGTTGAACGGTTTTGAGATGGCGATGCGGACGTTTGAGTATCGCATGCAAAGTGCGGACGAGTTGATTCAAAAGACGATCCAGCACTTGATGAAAGTCTAAATTGTTACCCTTATCATCTGTCAGACGCGTTGAGATACGAGTTTGATCGGGCAAAAGGTAAACGAGTTCGCGGCTAATGCGCTCGAGATCGGCGCGCATGATTTGATAATCGGTTTCGTAGTCGAGATACGAGGGACGCACATCGAGTTCGGCATAGAGCAGATCGACATTATCTGAGCGAATACAAAAACGGATATGCCCCGGATGATCGCCCGTAGCGAGCCGCCCCCACAGCGCGTGCCCGTCGCGGAGAAAACCAAGGGTCTCGACGGGTTGATCGTCGATATAGACCGAAATATCTTTCTCATTGAGCGGACGAATGAGGCAGTTGCATTCGGTGGCTTCTACCAGATGATCGGAAAACACCTGCCCCTGCACGGGAGAGAGCAAAATGCGGGCATAATCATTTTCCGCAACAAGACCATCGGATGTTTTCGAAAAGGAAGCGCGGATGTGTTGACCTGAGTCCATTGTTCGCGTAGATTTCAAAAGGGTTTGTCTTCAACCATTTTACGGAGGTCGCCTGCAGTAGTGAATATAAGGAGGAGTTGTGATTCGTGCAATCTTATGGGATAATGATGGTGTGCTGGTAGATACCGAAGGTCTGTACTTTCAGGCGGGATATGAAGTATTGGCAACACAAGGCGTTGAACTAACGCATAGGGATTTTGCCGAACAATCGCTACAAAAGGGGCTGAGCGTATTCGATTTTCTGCCCGATCAAAATGCCGAATTGATAGAGCAGTTGCGCTTGGAACGCAATGCGCGGTACAGCGCATTATTAGCCGAAGGCGTGCAGGTCGTGGATGGCGTGGTCGAAACACTCGAAACATTCCATGGCCGCGTACAAATGGGCATTGTAACGGGTTCTCGCAGAGATCACTTTGACATTGTTCACGCAAAGACGGATTTACTCCCATTCTTCGATTTTGTGCTGGCAAGAGAAGATTACGAAGAAGCAAAACCACATCCAGATGCGTATTTGAAGGCCATGCGATTGCACGGACTACAACCCGATGACTGTGTAGTTGTGGAAGATTCTGAACGCGGATGTGTCGCGGCAGCAGCGGCTGGTTTGCGCGTACTCGCCGTGCCAAATGCCTTATCGAAATACGGAGATTTTTCATCTGCGTATAAAATACTGAACTCGGTGCGAGATGTCGTAGAGGAGATAGAGAAGTTAGGTTGAATATATTTTTAAGCTCTTAACAAAATGAGGTGTGTGTGATGAGTGAATTAAAAAACAATCCCCTGCTGGTCAAAGAGGGATTGCCGAGGTACGACGAAATTGAGCCAAAGCACGTTGTACCGGGCGTAAAACATATGCTATCAGAAGCAGAGAAACAGATTGCGGCATTGGAGCAAAACATGACCCCATCGTGGAATGGGTTGCTCGTCCCGCTCGAAGAACTCGACGTGCCCTTTTCTTATGCCTGGGGACCAGTGGGCCATTTGCTCAGCGTAAAAAATTCCGATGACTTGCGCGAAGCACACGAGGTAGTCCTGCAAGACGTCGTGGCATTTGGTCTGCGCGTGCAGCAAAGCCGTCCCATTTACGAAGGCCTGGTGGCAATTCGAGACGGCGAGGAATGGGCAAAGATAGATGAGGCTCAAAAGCGATGTATCGATCTGAAAATTCGCGCAGCCGAACACGCCGGAGTGGGATTAGAAGGCACAGCAAAAGAACGCTTTAATGAAATCGCCAAAGAATTGTCGCAAATTAGTACAGATTTTTCCAATCATGTACTGGATGCGACCAAAGCCTATGAACTAATTATTGAAAATAAAAAAGATACAGAAGACTGGCCGAACAGTTTGCGACAAGTAGCCGCACAATCTTATGCACAGGCCAATGAAGGCAGCGAAGCCACACCGGAAAATGGTCCCTGGCGCATTACACTGGATTTCCCGAGCTTTTATCCCTTTATGCAACACCACCGCGTGCGCGACCACCGCGAGCAAGTTTACAAAGCATACATCCAGCGCGCATCCTCTGGCGAATGGGACAACAGCAAATTGATAGCACGCACCTTAAAATTGCGCAAAGAGCAATCTGCACTCCTGGGTTTTGAGACCTATGCTGACAGGAGCCTGAATGTCAAAATGGCCCCCGATGTAGCATCTGTCGAGCGCATGATCGGCGAATTGCAAGCGGCTTCGCAGCCCCATAGCGAAAATGATTTTGGCGCGCTGGAAGCACTGGCAAAGGCAAGTGGTCAGGAAGAGCCAGTCATGCACTGGGATACGTCCTTCTGGTCAGAGCGGTTGCGCGAGCAAAAATTCGATTATACCGACGACCAGTTGCGCCCTTATTTCCCGCTACCCAAAGTACTCGATGGCATGTTTGCATTGGCAGAACGCCTTTTTGATATTGAGATCGCGCGGGCAGATGATGAAAACGCGCACAAATGGCATGAAGATGTGCAATTCTTCAAAGTGCTCCGCGATGACGAGCGCATCGCGTCGTTTTATCTGGACCCCTATTCTCGTCCAGCAGAAAAGCGTGGTGGCGCGTGGATGAACGACTGTCTGGGACGGCGATGGCTCAACGGCGAACTTCGCTTGCCCGTAGTACATCTCGTGTGCAATGGCACGCCGCCCGTGGGTGACACGCCATCGCTGATGAGTTTTTCAGAAGTGGAAACCCTGTTTCACGAGTTTGGACACGGATTGCAGGGCATGTTGACGACCGTTGATTATGCCGATGTGGCGGGATTGCACGGTGTGGAATGGGATGCCGTGGAAATTGCCAGCCAGTTCATGGAAAACTGGTGTTATCAAAAACCCACACTAATTGGAATGACCGCACACGTAGAAACGGATGAACCCTTGCCAGATGACCTGTTTGAGAAAATCGTCGCCGCGCGCACATTTCAGGCGGGGTCTTTGATGATGCGCCAGTTGTCCTTTGGAAAAACAGACATACTGCTGCATTCCACCTACGATCCAGATGGCGAAGAAACGGCTTTTGATGTAGAGCGCAGGGTAACCGAAGAAATGTCCGTATTGCCCCCCCTGCCAGAAAGTCGCTTCTTGTGCTCATTTTCCCATATTTTTGCCGGAGGCTATGCCGCCGGGTATTACAGCTACAAATGGTCAGAGGTATTGAGCGCAGATGCATTCGGCGCTTTTGAAGAGGCCGGACTGGACGATGAAGAAGCCGTAAAAGCAACCGGGTGCAAATTCCGCGATACAATCCTCGCACTGGGCGGCAGCAAACACCCCATGGATGTGTACCGAGAATTTCGCGGGCGCGAACCGAGCACAGAGGCATTGCTGCGGCACAATGACCTGTTGTAAAGTTAAAAACGAAGGAAATCATTATGCTGGAGTTCTTCTATAACTGGTTACTCAGCCTGGGTGTCGAACCAGAGATGGCTCAAAATTGGACTGCACCACTATTGGTGGGCCTGTGCATTTTGGTGCTCAGTGTGATTGCCGATTTTATCGTAAAGCGCATAGCTCTGCGAACGCTAAAGTACGTGATTGAAAAAACGACAACACCCTGGGACGATGCATTTGTAGAGCATCGGGTTCTGGACCGGTTGGCGCATCTGGCTCCCGCAGTGGTCATCTACCTTTTGGCCGACTTGCCATTTGCGGGAATGACAGAAGCAGACCGGGATTATTGCGTAGCGATTGTTCGGGATGCCGTACAAATTTTTGTCGTAATCATCAGCATCTGGGTGGTTGCGGCATTTCTCAATGCCGCGCTATCTGTTTATCAGACATTTGAGATCTCCCGCGAAATCCCCGGCAAGGGTTTTGTGCAGGTCTTGAAAATACTGGCGTATTTTGTAGGCGGCATTTTGATTTTGTCAATTTTGTTAGATCGAAATCCCGTATATTTCCTGAGCGGATTGGGTGCATTGATGGCCGTGCTTTTGCTGGTATTTAAAGATGCCATCCTGGGATTGGTTGCGGGCGTACAACTGAGCGCGAATAAAATGGTCGCCGTTGGAGATTGGATTGAGATGCCGAAATACGGCGCAGATGGAGATGTCATTGAAGTGGCATTGACCACCGTAAAGGTGCAAAATTGGGACAAAACAATTACCTCAATCCCTTCCTATTCATTGATCAGTGAATCGTTCAAGAACTGGCGCGGCATGCAGGAATCGGGTGGGCGTCGAATCAAGCGATCAATTTTAATCAATATCCAAACAATCAAATTTTGCGACGAAGAGATGCTGGCGCGATTTTCAAAAATCAAATACATCGCTGCCTATATCGAACACAAGAAAGACGAACTCGCAAAATTCAATCAGACGCAAGAGATAGATGAGTCGAGTCTGGTAAATGGGCGGCGCATGACCAACGTGGGCACATTTCGGGCATACATCGTCGCGTATTTGAGAAATCATCCAAAAGTCAACCTGGAAATGACATTTTTGGTGCGACAACTGCCGCCGCAGGAACATGGCTTACCAATAGAAATTTACGTCTTCTGCAACGATACGGTATGGGCGAACTACGAGGCGATTCAGGCGGATATTTTCGACCACATCCTATCCGTAGTGCCCGAGTTTGACCTCAGCGTATTCCAGGCACCAACAGGACATGATTTTAAGCACCTCGCTGCAAAAAATTGAAAATAAGGGAGGGCGTTGTGTCACAAGCTAAAGCAAGCCGAAGAGACTGAAAACTCAATTCGCAAACATTGAATCCTTTGTTTTTTATGCTACAATGACGGGCACAGAGGCACCTTTTATCTGTGTTTATCCGTGTTCATCTGTGGTTGCTTTTGATTTATGTCAGACCAACTCAAACAACGCAATCGCGAACTCTCAATCCTCAACGCGATTGCCCATGCGCTCAACCAATCCGTCAATCTCGATCAAGCCCTCGAAACAGCACTTGAAAAAGTAGCTGCATTGCTCGGCTTGAGCACGGGTTGGATCTGGCTCATGCACGAAGACACACACCAGCCCTATCTGGCTGCCGCGCAAAACTTGCCCCCTGTACTGCGCGACAATCCGGGTAAAATGGGCGGCTGGTGCTATTGTCTGGACACCTATGAGAAAGGCGACTTGAAGGGTGCGGCAAATGTAAATGTCGTGGCCTGTAGCCGCCTGAAAGGACTTGTAGAAGGCACAGATGGATTGCAGTATCACGCGAGTATCCCGCTATACGCGCAGGAAAAAAAAGTGGGCGTATTAAATGTGGGCAGTGCAGAATGGCGTGAACTCTCGGAAGAAGACCTGCGCTTGCTCAATACAGTGGGCGACTTGATGAGCATTGCAATTGAACGCGCGCGTCTATACGAAAAAAGTGTTGAAATTGGCGCAGTGGATGAGCGTTTCAGACTCGCGCGGGAATTACACGACACCCTGGGTCAGAATCTGGTGGCGATCTTAATGCGTCTGGAAACTCTGGATGCCTTGCTCGACGGCAATACAGATCGCAAAATCCTGTCCGAAACCGTGCGCGATGCCATAGCTCTGGCGCGCGATAATTTGGAAGATGCGCGGCGGGCAGTGCTGGATTTGCGCGCTGCCCCACTTGAAAATCGCACGTTGATTGAAGCATTGAAAACTCTGGGACAAAATATCGGTGGCGCAGCGAGTGTACGCGTAAAAAGTATTGGCGAACATCCCCTATCCATTAGAATAGAAGCGAGCTTGTATCGCATGGCACAAGAGGCGTTGAACAACATCGCGCAGCATGCAGAGGCAAAAAAAGTCCTCATCGAACTGACATCAACGCCTCAATACGTCCAATTCGTAGTCGAAGACGACGGTCGCGGATTTGATCCCGAAAACGTGCGGGAAGATCAATACGGTCTCATTGGCCTGAATGAGCGGGCGCATTTGCTGGGCGGTTCATTTGCAATTGAAAGCACGCCTGACCGCGGCACGCGTTTGGAAATCCACATCCCACTGGAGCGCGAGATATGAGCAAACCCATTCGCATTGTCGTTGCAGACGATCATCCCGTTGTGCGCGATGGCCTGATTGCCATGCTACAGACCCAACCCGATTTTGAGGTCATAGGAGAAGCTGGCGATGGCGCAGAAGCATTGCACCTGGTCGCCGAACGCACCCCCGATGTGCTATTGCTCGATTTGGAGATGCCGCGTGTAGATGGTATTGAGACACTCCAGCAACTGGGAGAACAGGGAAGCAGCGTGCGGGTAATCGTATTTACAGTCTTTGATACGGACGAGCGCATCGTATCGGCAATGCGGGCTGGCGCAAAAGGCTATCTGCTCAAAGGCGCGCCCCGAGATGATGTGTTTCGCGCCGTGCGCGTGGTGAACGAAGGCGGATCCCTACTCGAACCCCTCATCGCTTCCAAACTATTGGACAGCGTGAACAATCCCGATGCATTGACCGCACGGCAAAAAGAAGTGCTACACCTGTTGGCAACGGGACTGTTGAACAAAGAAATCGCCGATCAACTCAACATTTCCGAACGCACGGTAAAATTTCACGTCAGCGAAATCCTGGGCAAACTCGGCGCGGGCAACCGCACAGAAGCCGCCGCAATTGCGATGCAGAGGGGATTGATATAGAACTGAAAAGAGTTGGATTCCATTTATATTTTTTCAAGCCCTGCTTGCTTAAGCAGGGCTTTTATTTTTGGGATTCTATCCCAATATCGCAAAAAAATGGAAACTGGGACAAATTTTGAACTTCAGGACAAACTTACGAGGTTGACATATAAGGGCGAATAGGGCCTATTTTTTAGAACGATATATCGTCTATAAGGACGCGGTAGTTCAAACCGTGTGCAGGACATACACCTGTTGAGATCGCTCTCAACACAACCATTTTTCAAAGGAGTTGCAGCTATGAAACACCTGCGTAGATCTATCGTTATAGGCATCATAGCTCTGGTAGCTATGAACTTCCCCACCTCTATTTTCGGCCAGACCACAATCGGCATTCGGGGTGGCATGAGTCGGGCGTCTGCAAGTGGGAACTTTGATGGCGCAGATGTGGATGCGCGAACCGGCATCAAACTCGGTGCTTCTGCGACTATCCCAATACAGGACAAATTCAGCCTTCGACTCGGTGGCGACTATGTGCAGAAGGGTTACGGTCTTAGTGCAAATTTAGAGGGTCTTAGTATCAGTGCAGATGTAAGTTTGGATTACATCGAGCTTTCGGGCCTGGGTGTCGTCAACCTCACGCCGCCCGAGAGCGCAGCTTCTGTGTATGTGCTTGCCGGACCGGCGATGGGGATCAATGTCAAGTGCGAAGCCGCAGGTGAGGATTGCGGTGATGATGGAGATGGACCAAAGACCACGGACCTTGGTATTACAGGAGGGATCGGTACTGAGATGGCGATGTCCGAAGGAATGACATTCTCAGTCGAGTTACTGTACACTTTGGGGATCCTATCGATTGCCGAAGGAGAGGATGTTAAGAACCGAGCCATTGCTCTCCAGATCGGTGTCGGTTTTCCTATCGGAAAATAGTGACAGGCAAAATTTAAAAAAGGCGATCCATTATGCAATGGATTTGGATCGCCTTTTTGTAAATATCAATCACTCAGGCGCGCCACAATTCACCGTAGATATTAACTTCAAAATCGGACACTTTATTGATAAATTTCCGACCTGCAAAAATCATAAGTCTCTATAATACGATTTATAGAATTGTCAATTTTTTTGAAACTTTATACGGGACAAAGCGTGAGAAACGGAACAGAGGCAGATGGCAAAGTTGGCAGACAAACCCTATCGCGCCTTTCCTACCATATCAGCAGCGTTGTCGCTTTTTTCGTATCCTTTCGGGAGGGAATTGCCACGATCAATAATGTGAACGGTCTTTTTTAAGCTGTTGGCAAACAAATATTTATGCAAATAGATCGAGGTTTGTAAGTCATTAAAACAAATCCTTACAAATCCAATTTGCAAAACTGTTCACACGGTTGGTCATGGCACTTTCTTTCAAATTCTTTCCCTTCGCGCTCGGCTTCACCAGTCTGCTGAGCCGGATATCCTCGTTTTACCCGTGGTCGCTTTCCTCCCAGACCAGCAGTTGTTCCCCTTCTCTGGATAGTTCTGAAAGCGATCGTGCAGTATCCTCTCTCGATGTACCTCCCAATCACGCTGTTTTCCTTCAGATTTTCCGCATAGATATTCCAGGCATGTACCACATGGACTTGTCTCGTGATGACTCTACACGGGACAGGTCTATGCGGTATATCAGCGGTATTTCTGCGTGTATTGAATCCGATGTAACTCAGTGCATCGTGGCAAGAAGCGCATATCGATTTTGCTATCGTCATTGCGAAGTAATCCACAGGTGAACCTAACTGGACTACTGACTCCGCAGAGCCTGCCCTTGCATGCTTTAAGCAAGGGAATGACGGCAATCGATATGAAATACGCCCTGATGTAACTCAGAGTGTTTGCAAAGGATCTGATGCAGGCGATGTATTGCCCAATGCCCGGTCTCTTTCATAGCCAAATTCAACAATGCGGGGGATATATGGACAAGCAGAAAATTCTGATTGTAGATCAGGAGCCACTCGTAATCTCAGCACTTGAAAGATTCCTGAGAGACAAATCGTATGAAATATTTACTGCGGAAAATGGGCACAAAAGCCTTGAAATTTTGCACAAGGAGAAAATTGACCTCGCTGTGGTTGAGGCACAGGTAGAGGATATGGATGGGATAACACTGCTGACGCATGTGCAGGCAGAGAAAATTCAGACAGCTATACTGATCATGACGAGTTTGGGATCCGCAGAATTGGGCGAGCAACTGATCAAGGCCGGTGCCGTGAGTGTACTTGATAAACCCATAGCGCGAGATAGATTTTTGACCAAAGTAAAAAGATATATGCCATCACAGTATATATGGAAAGACCGGTTGGAATCATTTTTGGAAGATAATTACAGCAATCCAGACCTGAAATTTGAAGACATCATGTACTATTTCAAGTTTTCTAAGACCTATGGATATGAATTGTTCAAAAAATATTTTGGCGAATCATTCAGGATGTGCCTGCGGAATGTGCGCCTAACAAAGGCTGAAGAAGCGT
>VXRD01000023.1 GCA_009838845.1 Gemmatimonadota bacterium
GACGAATAGACGAATCCCACCCTGCCACCCAAAGTCAGTGCAAATCCCGATTCGCAGATTCGTAGATTCGCTGATTCGCTGATTCGCTGATTCGCTGATTCGTTGATTCGCAGATTCGTTGATTCGTAGATTCGCATTTATTCACGAGGGATAACATGGGAAAGACGCGACGATTGACAATGGCACAGGCGATTGTTCAGTTTTTGAAGGCGCAGTACGTTTCGCGCGATGGGGTTGAACAGCCCTTTTTTGCGGGGATGTCGGGTATTTTTGGGCATGGGAATGTGGCGGGGATTGGTCAGGCACTGCATGAGTATTGCGATGAGTTTCGGTATTATCAGACGCGCAATGAACAGGCGATGGTGCATACGGCTGCGGCTTATGCCAAGATGAAGAATCGGTTGGGTACGCTGGCGTGTACGACGTCGATTGGACCGGGGGCGACGAATATGGTGACGGGCGCGGCAACGGCGACGATTAATCGTTTGCCGGTGTTGCTGCTGCCGGGTGATATTTTTGCGCGGCGAAATGTGGCACCTGTGTTGCAGCAGTTGGAGTCCAATGCGTCACAGGATATTTCTGTGAATGATTGTTTTAAGCCGGTGTCGCGGTACTGGGATCGGTTGAATCGGGCAGATCAAGCGGTTTTGGCATTGCCCGAGGCGATGCGGGTTTTGACTTCGCCTGTTGAGACGGGTGCTGTGACGCTGTGTTGTCCGCAGGATACGCAGACAGAGGCGTTTGATTATCCCGAAGCGTTGTTTGAAAGACGGGTGTGGGTGGTGCCGCGCAACCGGCCAGATCGCGATCTGGTGTCAAAAGCAGCGGCGTGGATCAGGGAGAGTGTGCAACCTGTGGTGATTGCGGGCGGGGGAGTGTTGTACAGCGAGGCGACAGATGCGCTGGCGGCATTTGTCGAGCAGACGGGCATTCCGGTGGGTGAGACACAGGCGGGCAAGGGGTCGCTTAATTACGACCACGCCAATAATTTGGGTGCGGTGGGTGTGACGGGTACACCGGGGGCGAATATTGTCGTGCGGGAAGCGGATCTGGTGATCGCAATTGGCACGCGGTTGAGCGATTTTACGACGGCTTCAAAGACGGCGTTTCAAAATCCAAATGTGAAATTTATCGCGATTAATGTGGCGGAATTTGACGCTGCTAAGCACGGGGCATTGCCGCTGGTGGGCGATGCGCGGGTGGTGTTGGAAGAATTGACAGAAGCGGTGCAGGGGTATCGCGTGTCGGGGGATTTGACACAGCGGGTTGTCGCATTTCGGGAGGCGTGGGAGGCTGAGGTGGATCGCATTTACAATTTGGGTCATCGGCCCGTTTTGAGCCAGGGTGAAGTGATTGGCGCAGTGAATGAAGGTTCGGCGCCTGAGGATGTCATGATTTGTGCGGCGGGCAGTATGCCGGGCGATCTCCACAAGTTGTGGCGAACGCGCAATCCCAAGGGATACCACCTCGAGTATGGATATTCGTGCATGGGATACGAGATTGCCGGGGGGTTGGGTATTAAGATGGCCGATCCCTCTCGGGAGGTGTATGTGATGGTTGGGGATGGGTCGTATTTGATGATGGCGCAGGAGATTGCGACGGCGGTGCAGGAGGGGATTAAGCTGAATATTGTGTTGCTGGATAATCACGGTTTTGCGAGTATCGGGGGGTTGTCGGATGCTGTGGGCGCGCATGAGTTTGGGACAGAGTACAGGATGCGCGATGAGCGGACCGGGCAATTGGATGGCGAAAATGTGCCGACCGATTTGGCGACAAATGCCGAGAGTTTGGGAGCTTATGTGTTGCGCCCCGAAGGCAAAGAAGGGCTGATGAAGGCGATTGCAGAGGCGCGGACTATAGATCGCACGACGGTGATTGCGGTGGAGGTAGATCGCGAGGTGCGCGTGCCGGGCTACGAGAGCTGGTGGGATGTGCCGGTTGCCGAGGTTTCAACAGTGGAAGAGGTGCAGAAGGCGAGAGAGGAGTTTGAGGTGATGGTGAAGAAGGAACGGTATTTCTTGTAAACGAATAGACGAATGGCGATACACACAGATTTTGGGAGGATGGGCGGGGTTCGTTGATTCGTTGATTCGTTGATTCGTTGATGAACTGGCCTGAGAGGCGGCCAGTTGTACACCATTCCGCGGAGGTGCATTATGAATATTCCCCCATCTGAACATTTTACGCCTGTTTCGCTGGTAGAAAATTACAATGTGGATCGCGTGCAATTGGATGGGTTTGGTGGCGAAGATTTGGGTGCGATGTATGGTAGGCAATCTGTTCTGGGTCTGCCATTTGATCTGGGTGCGCCAGGCGAACCGAATGGTATATTGCTCGACCGCGATGCTGTGCGCGTTGATATGGACGGTGTGAAGGCGAGCTATGTGGTGTTTTTGCACGGGGTCGAGAATCGCGTGAGTAATTATCAGGAGGGGCTGGCCGATTTTGCTATGGATGGCAATGAACTCGGCGATCACGTGTCGGATTACGTGCTGGAATATGCAGATGGCGAGTCCGAAGAGACGCGCATTTTGCGCCGGTTTGCGATTCAACAGTCCCGTATTGGGTGGGGGGCAAGTGCGTTTGCAGCGATGCCTGCGGCGAAACCCGGTGTTGTGATGGGGGCTACGGATGAACACGGTCTGGGACGGCGCTCTGCATCGGCTTATGGTCGCGCAGAGACGCGGCACAGTTCGGGTCGAGATGGCGGGCGCATAAAACTGTGGGTTTATGCGCTGCCCAATCCCAATCCGGAGAAACCCATTGAGCATCTGACACTGGTCCCCAGGAACGAGCGGTCGCTGGTTCTGGGGATCACTCATACACAGGTCGCCGATCATCCGCTGCGACCGGGTGTACGCCAAAAATTGAAGTTGGCATTGCCCGAGGGCGCGCAGTTGAACGGGAATGGTGAGCTTGAGGATATCGATATTGATCTGGGCGTGGTGATGTCTGCGCGGGCGGTGTTGGATTACGATGCGGAACGCTGGTTGAGCACGGAGGTGGATGTGCAGCCCGAGCGGTCTTCTTCTGAGGTGGTTGTCGAGTATATCGCACACCCGCAGGGGAAGCTTTATGTGGAGGGGGATGGGGAGGCGCAGGCTTACGATCTGGCAGATGCGAGGGAGATTGTCGAAGTGCAGCCCGCGCTTCGTCCGGTCGCAATTCGGGTGGTGGAGAAAGGGACAGAGACGCCGGTTGCTGTACGGTTGCACATGCACGGCGAGGCCGGGGAGTATTTGCCACCGAAGGGGTATCATCGCAAGGTTAATCCACACTGGTTTGAAGACAATTACGGCGAGCACGTCAATGGGTTGAATCAGTATTGTTATATTCCGGGGGAATGCGTGGCAGACTTGCCTCTGGGCGATGTGTATGTCGATATCCAGAAGGGATATGAGATTGCGCCAATCCGCGAGAAGTTCGCGGTTGGTCCCGATACTGATGTTGTTACGTTTGAGATTGATCGCGTGCTCAAGTGGCGAGAAAAGGGGTGGGTGACTGCCGATACGCATGTGCATTTTTTGAGTCCGCAAACAGCGCTTCTGGAAGGTGAGGGCGAGGGTGTGAATGTGGTGAATTTGCTGGCGAGCCAGTGGGGGGAAATGTTCAGCAATGTGTCGGATTTTGATGGGAAGACGACTTTTGGCGCGCGAGATTTTGGTGGGGATGGCGAGTTTCTCGTGCGCGTTGGGACTGAGAATCGCATGCAGGTTCTGGGACATATTTCGCTGCTGGGCTATTCGGGGCTTATGATTCATCCGCTGTGTTCGGGGGGACCGTCGGAATCCGCGCTGGGAGATGCGCAGGAAGTCACGATGGCGGAGTGGGCGCAGCAGTGTATTGATCAGGGTGGTCTGGTGGTGATGCCGCACGGCCCAAATCCACAGTGCGAACGCGCCGCAGATATTGTGCTGGGTCTGATCCACGCGATGGAGATGATGACGTTTAATCCGCACAATGCGCAGATCAATCCCTATGGGATTGCCGATTGGTATCGCTATTTGAATTTGGGGTACCACATTCCGGTTGTGGGCGGTTCGGATAAGATGGCGGCTGCGTCGCAACTCGGCGGGGTGCGTACTTATACGCATTTGGGAGATCGCGAGTTTAGCTATGAAAACTGGATGGCGGAGACAAAGGCGGGTCATACGTTTGTGACGGTGGGACCGCTTGCAGAGATTCAGGTGGAAGGAATGGCTCCCGGTTCACGGGTGGCGTTGCCTTCCTCTGGCGGGACGGTCAATGTGACGTGGGAGGTGGCGTCGGTGCGTTTGCCGATTGATCAGGTCGAGATCGTTGTGGGCGGGCTGACGTATGAGCAGGTGAATGTGGATAAGGGGCTTTCGGCGTCGGGGAGTGCAGAGGTACGGGTGGAGGATTCGACGTGGATTGCACTGCGTGTGCGCGGGAGTTATAAGGGACAACACGGCGAGATTGCCGCACACACGAGTGCTGTACAGGTGGTTGTGGAGGGGAGACCAATTTTTTCACAGGCGGATGCTACGACGGTTTTAGAACAGATCGAAGGGGCAATTGCCTATCTGGATACGCTCGCTCCGCGATCCGAGGCGAGGCGTCTGAAACAGATGCGCGCCACGCTGGAGGCCGCACACAATCGCTTGCACCAGCAGATGCACAAGCACGGTATTTATCACGATCATACGCCCCTGCACGATCACGGGCATGGACATGAGCATTAGAAAGGTTTTTTTTATGAGTGAGAAATTTTCGTTTCGCCCTGTACGCAAGCCCAATGTAATCTGGGTTTTTGGCGATCAGCACCGCGCACACGCATTGAGCTATCGGGGCGATCCCAATGTGTTTACGCCGAATATCGACAATCTCGCGCGAGAGGGCATGCGTTTTGACTGTGCGGTTTCCGGTGCGCCGTGGTGCTCGCCTTTTCGCGGCGCGCTAATGACGGGTACTTATCCGCATCAGAATGGGGTGACGCAGACGCCATCTCCGCTGGATCCGGCGATTCCGACTATTGCTATGCCGTTTAATGATGCGGGGTATCACACGGCTTATGTGGGCAAGTGGCATTTGGACGGGTCCAATGCGCGGGAGAACTGTGTTCCTCCCGAGCGCAGGGGGAATTTTCAGTACTGGATGGGGTATGAGAACAATAACAATCAGAACGAGTGCTATGTTTATGGCTCGGAGGGCGAAACGCCCCGGCGTTTGGACGGATATGAAACCGATAGCTTGACGACCTTGTTTTTAGATCATCTCGCGGATCATGTGGGTGGTGAAGAAGACTATCAGCCGTTTTTTGCCGTGCTTTCAGTGCAGCCGCCGCACAATCCCTTTGTGCCGCCTACAAATCCGGAGCGCGGTGCGCCCCGGATTCATCCGTCGGATATTCAGCTTCGACGCAATGTACCGGTTGTCCCCCGGATCCGCGAGCGGGCAACCCTGGATCACGCGGGTTATTACGCGATGGTGGAGAATCTGGATTACAATGTGGGGCGGATTCGCATGGCGCTCAAAGATATGGGTGTTGATCGGGAGACTTATGTGATTTTCTTTTCCGATCACGGCGATATGCTGTGGAGCCACGCGCAGACGGGCAAATCATCGCCGTGGGAAGAGTCGATCCGCATTCCGTTTATTATCGGCAAGGTGGGGGGAGGTGCTAATATGAATACGGGATCTACCGATGCGGTGATCAATCACGTCGATATTGCACCTACGACGCTGGGGCTTTGCGGTATTCCCGTTCCCGAGGGCATGGTCGGACACGATTATTCTGGTCACTGTATTTCCAGCAATGCCGCCGAGTTCAAGGGAAAACCGGATAGAGGTTCAGAACCCGATTCGGCGTATTTGCAGCAGATTCCCCGAAAGATGCATTCGCACACTGTGAACAAGGCGTGGCGGGCTGTGGTGATGCGAGATGGGTGGAAATACGCGTGTACGCCAAGTAATGATTGGTTGCTTTTCAACACGGCGGATGATCCGTATGAGCAGGCGAATTACGTTTATAACAGGGCGTTTCAGAAGGAGAAGGAGAGATGCCACGAGCGTCTCGCACAGTGGATTGAAGATACGGGCGATGATTTTGAGTTGCCAGATATTCGGCTCGAGTAGAGCGCGTACATTGGGTTTTGAAACCAGTTTTTTCTTGCGGCGTATAATGAGACCGCATAGATTGATAGGCTGTTGTTTTGGGAGAGGTTTACTGTGATGTATTGACAATGGTGATGCCGATGCCCACGAGTGCGAGGCTGAGGAGAATGGCGGGTGAGATGGGGTCGCCGAGGAGAAGGTTGCTGACGACGACGCCGACAATTGGGGTGATGAATCCAAATACAGAGAGGCGGCTGGCCGAATAGCGTTTTAGCAGGCTGGTGAGGAGGATAAAGCAGAATCCCGCGACGACGAGACCCTGATAGAGAACGGCACTCAGGACGCGGATATCGAGTTGAATGGTCTGTGTTTCAAATAGTGCGCTGAGTAAAAAAAAGATGGGTACGCTGGGGGCGGATTGCCAGATCAAGACTTTTCCGGGGTGTATGTTCTGGACGAGGCGCTTGAGATAAACCTGGCGAGCACCGAGCAGAGCGGCACTTGCGAGCACGAGGGTGTCCCCTAAAAGATGTTGAAGTTCGCCGAGTGATAAGCTTTCGGCAAAGATGAGTATTACGCCGAGAAAAGACAATACCATGCCGATCATTTTGCGCGTGCTGATTTTGTCACCCGGTATAAAGATGTGCGCAAACGAGGCGGTGAAGAAGGGATAGGCAGAGATAAAGATGGTCGAGCGGCTGGCGAGGGTGTAATCGGTTCCCGCATTGAGCAGGTAGATCTGCGCGAGAAAAATAAAAATGAGGCCGACAATGCCTAGTCTCTCGTTGGATTTGAGTTTCAGGTCGATCTTCAGGGGGCGCGTCCAAATATAGACGACGAGTCCGCCGAGCAAGAAACGCATGCCGGCCAGGCAAAGCGGTGGAATACCAGAAAGCCCGAGTTTGATGGATACGGAATTGCCACCCCAGAGGATTGCCGTCAAGAGGTTGAGCAGGGCGGCGCGGGTGTTGAGGCGTTCATTTTCTACGTTCACGATCCGTCTCCGGAACGCAGATAGGCGCGAATGAATACCAGAAGCAGGGGGAGACCGAGCCAGAGAGGCTGCACAATTGCCGCGAATGTGCCGATTACGCCTATCAGTCCCGAGATGATGAGTCCGCGGCAGACTGTGATGCGCGTGGCAGAAGAGGACAGGATAGCGATTGTGCGACCGGGTAGTCCTCCGGGTTGCTCAAGGGCGTAATATCCGATGAGGGCGACTGCCCAGGATAACAGGCCGAGGTGCATGCTGGATGCCGATGATAAAAGGTTCAGGTCTATGCCGAGGTCGCGCAGGTGCGCGTGCAGGCATACGAGGAATGCACCGTCGCGCAGAGGCCGAAGCAAGCCCACTTCGTCGAGTTGGGCACTGCGCCTACGCTCTGCAAATGCGATGAGCCGAAAAAATGCGTAGAGTACGACAATGGCGATGGGATACTTAAAGACCACATAGGGAATTACGTAGGACAAGTGGTCGTAAGCGAGTATCGCTGTACTTCCCGCGATTAGAAAGGCTATGAGTGGTACGGCGTTTTGTTTTAAAGTTTTCATAGGTGAGAAGTGATTATATTGTGTTGTGTTGCTGTTGTCAAGGATGGAGGTTGCGTTTTGAAACGGTGGATGCTGTGTTTTGTATGGGGTATGATATTTTTTCAGGCCCCGGTTGTGGATGCGCGGGATTTTTTGAAAGAGATTGAGGCGCATTATAGCGAGGGCAAAATTGACGATGCCCTCGAGGTGGCGCGCGCTTTTGCCGAGGCACATGCCGATAGTGTGGGAGCGCACGGTTTTTTGGGTACGCTTTACGCAGAGGCCGGGCAATTGGACGCTGCGGTGGCCGCTTTTCAAAAGGTAGTGGAGATAAAACCGGGTTCTGTTCGCGGATATCGCGATCTGGCGCTGGTGTTTGCTCGGCAGGGCAAAATTTCTCAGGCTCTTTCTGCACTGGATCGAGGTATTGGGCAAAGCGATGAACCCGCTTTGCTTCTGGCAGAACGCGCATCTCTCAATAGCGATCTGGGCAAGCCCAGAGAAGCTATCGCCGATTTTGAAGCGGCACTCAAACGCCGTTCCGATTTTATCGAGGCGTATCAATCTCTGGCGCTGACCCATATTGCGGTTGGCGATACACTCAGTGCTATCGCCGTTATGGACCGCGGCCTTGCTGCCAATCCGGACAATGTGATGTTGATGGTCAATCGGGGCGGGGTTTTTCACGCGCTGGGGATGACGCAGCAGGCATTTTCGGCATATCGACAGGCTGTTGAGGCTGCGCCAGAAGATCCGTCGGTGTATCGCGCACTCGGTTTTATGAGTGCAGAAGTGGATTCTTTGGATATTGCACAGACAGCCTGGGAAAAGGTACGCGATCTCGCTCCGGATGATCTCGAGGTGCGCGATGCACTTGCCCAGTTGTACGCAGCCAGGGGTAATTTTGACGCCAGTATTGGCGAGATGCTGGGCATTTTGGAACGCGCACCCGATGGCAATTTGGTGCGATTTCGACTGGCAGAAGTCTATGTGGCTAAGGGCAATATTGCACAGGGCAAGACTGAACTGTTGACCTGTATCTCGCGCGCGCCCAGGTGGATTGCGCCCTATAAGCGGTTGGCATTGCTGTATTTGGGCGAAGAGAAGGTCGATTCTGCAGGTGTGATTTACGAGAAGGCATTGGCGATTGATCCCAAAGATGCCGAGATTCACAACAATCTGGGGTTTATTTATTCGGCTCGGGGAGATTTTGACAAGGCGCGAAGAGCGTATGAAACGGCAATGGCCGAAAGCAAGGATGCCAGTACGTTGCGCGATGCACAGGGGAATCTGGATATTATTAAGTCGATTCAGGCGGGTAAGATGCGGGTGCGGCATATTCTGGTGAAGACGGAAATTGAGGCTCAGGAAATTTTGAACAAGCTCAAAGCCGGAGAAGATTTTGCCGCTTTGGCGAGGAGTTATTCTATTGATCCTTCAAAAGAAAATGGCGGAAGTACGGGATTTTTCTCTAAGGGCGATTTGCATCCGGATTTTGAAGCCGCAGTGATGAAGCTCAAACCCAATGAAGTCAGTGGGGTTGTCAAAACCCCTCTGGGCTATCACGTGATTATGCGGGTTAATTGACGGTGTTCTATAAGACACTATTGACGAACGGCGGCGCATTTTGGTCGCCGTTTCTTTTGGGATAGATAGCAAATGAAAACTGCGCGCAGGGTGATGTTGTGGGGCATTGGGTTAACGCTGCTGGCGGTGTTGATTTACGAGGTTGGGATTATCGCCGCCTGGACGCAAGTGCGGCAGATGGGGTGGGGCTATGTACCTGTTTTGCTCATTGCATTGGGCTGGCATGTGAGCAATACGTGGGCATGGGCGATGTGTTTTAATGGCGAGCGTCCGCATTTTTGGTCACTTTTTTGCACAAAGTTATCGGGAGAAGCTATTGGCAATGTCACACCGGCTTCCCATGTGGGTGGTGAGGTGGCCAAAGCGTATATGTTGCGCGACCGGGTTTCTGTGACGCAGGGTGTACCCTCTCTGGTGATCAATAAGACGGTTGAACTGGTGAGTGGCCTGGTCTTCGCGCTGGTTGGCACGGGGTTGGCCGTGGGCATGTTTCCGCTTTCAGTAGAGGTGCAGATTGGATTGGGGGTTGCCCTGGTGTTGGGTACGGTTGGAATTGTGGCGGCTTATGTGTCTCAGCGCCAACGGGCTTCTGTATGGTTGCTGGATGTTTTAAAGAAGTTGCGTCTCTCTTTTTTGGAGTCGAGGCGCGAAAAGTTTGAAGAAGTTGATCGGACGATTGCGGCATTTTACCGGCAGAACCGCCTGGGGTTCTGGCTGTGTATGGCACTGCACATGCTGAGTTGGGTTTTGGGAATTTTTGAAGTGTATGCGATTCTCAGCCTGTTGGGACAGCCACAATCTTTTTTGACCGCTTTTTTGCTCACGTCTTTGTCGTTGATTATAAACACGGCGTTTTTCTTTATTCCATCTGGTGTCGGTGTTTTTGAGAGCGGGCATGTGTTTCTTTTTCAATTGTTGGGGTTGACGCCAGAATTGGGATTGGGCGTTGCATTGATCCGGCGTATCCGAAAAATTTTCTGGGTGTTTTTTGGATTTGTTTTGATGGCGGTGCGGCGATGAATATGTGGAGGGGAACTTCTCGCGGATGAAAACGTTAGTATAGCTAACCCGGACTTTTGTCCGGTTTTTTTGTATATTTAACGGTGGCACGGATTTCGCTTATATAGAGAGATATTTTGTGCCTGTTTGCATGGTCTTTTTTTAACTATTTGTTTAATATAGATATAGATTTTTATGTTTCTGAAGTTTTTCGCCGGAGTCCAGGGGGTTGTGTTGTTCAATTGCAACAGGTGTGGTTTTTTTTCACACATGTTCAGGCTGTGTGTGTCCTTTTTTGGGATTTTTCTCTGTGTGCATTCTCTTCGCGCCGAAACGTATGATTTGTCCGCGAGTATTGCACAGGCGATGCGTGTGCATCCCGGCGTGCGTGCAGCAGCGGTTGATGTCGATATTGCGCGGGCGCAATTAGATCAAGCAAATGCCATCCGCTTTTTGCCGCAGTTTGAACTGCGGTCTGTTATTGGTCCTTCGCCCGAGGCGCGCGGTGACGCGCTCACTGGCAATACCATGCTGAGTCATTTGAGTATTTTTACGCGTACAGAGGCCACGGTTGTGCAACCTCTGTTTACATTCGGTTATTTATCCGGAGCCAAAGCAGCGGCTATGGCAGGGATGACGGCTCAGCAGGCGGGGCTGCGAAAAGCGCGGGGCGATCTGGAGCTTCAGGTTGCCGAGGTGTATTTTGGGTTGCAACTGACGCAGGATTTGTGGGCACTGGCATTGGAGGCACAAAGTGATTTTCAAACGGCGCGCGATTTTGTGTCGGAGAAGCTGGAGGCAGAGGAAGGCGATTTTACGTATGCCGATCTGGGCCGCATTGATCGGTTTGCCTTTGATGTGCGCGAAAAAGTACACGAGGCGGCGAAAACAAAAGCGCTTGCCGAGTCTGCCCTGCGCCTGCTTTTGGGATTGAGTGAAGGGGATTCGCTGGCTCTTGCGGGTCCTTTAACACCGGTTGATGTGGAGATTGAGCCGCTTGAGTTTTATCTCAACCGCGCGGGAGCGCGCGAGGATATGCAGCAGTTACAGGCTGTCGTACAGGTGCGTGAATCTCTAATGCAGGTGGCAAAAGGCGAGCAGTATCCCCAGATATTTATTGCGGGTCAATTTAAGTATGGTTACGCACCAAACCGCGACGATCAGACAAGTCCTTTTGCCAGAGATGATTTCAATATTTTGCAGGCAGGGGCGGTGATAGGTGTTCGGCAGTCGCTGTCATTTGGGCTTACGTCGGCGAAGGCGCGGAAAGCGAGTTTGGAATATCAGAAGTTGTTGTATCAAAAACAACTGGCCGAGAAAGGCGTGGCAATTGAAATTGAGAAGATTTACCGCGAGTTGATCGAGGCACAGAAAAATATGGCGGCTGCCAGCACGGCGCGGCGGGCGACCCGCCGGTGGTTTATATCGGTTCGCGATGGGTTTAATGCCGGGCTTGAAGATGCATCGGATATGATCGATGCTGCAAAAGAGTACGGTGTTATTCGCGCCAAATATTACGAAGCAGTGTTCAATTTTAACCGGTCCTGGGCGCGATTACAACGGGCTGTTGGACGCAGTCTTTTGTAAATTGCTTGGGATATTGAGAAAGGTTGTAGAAGTTATGGTGAATAAAGCTGTAATTATTGCCGCCGGTATGGGCAGTCGGTTGAGAGGTTATGGGGCGGATTTGCCCAAGCCTCTCGTGCCCCTGGCCGGCGTGCCATTGCTCAAGCGCACGATTTTGTCGGCTATGCGCGCGGGCATTTCAGAGTTTGTGGTTGTGGTGGGGTATCGGTGCCAGGAGATTATGCACGCGCTTGCCGGTGATCCACAGCTTTCGGATGTGGCGATTGATTGGGTTCAAAATAAGGAATGGGCGCGCGGCAATGGGGTGTCGGTATTGAGTGCTAGGGAATATGTCGATGAGCCGTTTATTCTTTTGATGTCCGACCATCTGTTTGATCCCGAGATACTGGTCAAATTGCGTCGTATGCCGGTTGGTCGGGATGAAGCTGTGCTATGTGTCGATACAGGTCTCGATGGTATTTTTGATATGGAAGATGCCACGAAGGTGATGACGCAGAATCATCGCGTGGTCAAAATTGGAAAAGAGTTGGCCGATTTCAATGCGGTAGATACGGGGATTTTTCTGTGCAGTCCTTTTTTGTTTGGCGCGCTCGAGCAGTCTATTGCAGAGGGCGAGGGGTCATTGTCGGGAGGGATTCGCGTTTTGGCTGAGAGAGGCAGTATGCGCACTGCGGATATCGATGGCGCGTTTTGGCTCGATGTGGATACGCCCGAGGCGCATGTCCACGCCGAGCAGGAGCTGTTTCGCAGGCTCGGCAAGCCGACCGATGGTTTTGTTTCGCGCTATTTCAATCGCAAAATTTCTACGCGCATTTCTCGCCTGCTCGTGCATACACCTGTTACGCCAAACCAGTTGTCGATTGCGACGATGTTGTTGAGTTTTCTGTCGGCATGGCTGGTTTTTAAGGGGAGTACGAGTTATTTGCATCTGGCTCTGGGTGGGCTGTTGTTTCAGTTTGCGTCTATTGTAGATGGGTGCGATGGCGAGATTGCGAAATTAAAATTTATGGGTTCTCGCCTGGGTGAGTGGGTCGATACGCTGGCGGATAATATGTCCTATCTCGTGTTTTTTATGGCGGTTCTCGCCGGGATGTATGCATATACGGGTGAGGCATTTTATCCCCTGCTGGGCGGTGTGATGGTTTTTCTGGATGTGTTGGGGGTCTTGATGATTTTTCTGTATATGAAATTGGTGGGGTCTGGCAGTATTGTGAGTTTTAATATGGCGTTTTCGAGCGATGTGCCCGAGAGTGAACGCGGGTGGTTTCACCGTTTTTGTATGTCGCTCAAATTTGTGAGTCGCCGCGATTTCTTTGCCGCCTTTTTTTGCACACTGGCTGTCGCCAATAGTATTGCGGGTATGTACTGGTTTCTCGTGATTGGTTCGGCGCTGTTGACGGCGGGTATTTTTGGCTTTGGCGGACAGATGTTGCGCGCGCGTGGTGCTTTGAATGTGGATG
>VXRD01000024.1 GCA_009838845.1 Gemmatimonadota bacterium
AGGCATGTTAATGCCAAATCGCACACATCCTGAAGGCCGATCACAAAATGCCCGGGCACTGCGTGTAAAATCTTCTACAGTGCAAAGTGCGTTTTCAGCTTTTTGTTTCAGAAATTCGCCAGCCGGGGTAAGGTGCATACCCCTCGATGTGCGAATAAATAGTTCCACATTGAGTTCTTCTTCCAGTCCTCTGATGTGTGAACTGACCGAGGAAGGTGAGATGAACAATTTTTGTGCTGCACGGGTGAGGTTTTGCTCGCTGGCAACCGCGATAAATGTGCGTAAATGATAAAGTTCCATTTGCGTTCAGAATTTCTGAATGAAGGATTTGGGAAGTGCAAATAGCCGAAAAAATGGATTTTGATTATAATATAAAAATAACACGATGTGCGCTTCTTTAATTTTTTATATCATTCCTGGAGGTTGCGATGACAGCTTTTTCCCGCGTTTGTGAAACACCACCAGCTTCGCCTGATAAGATACGAGAATACTTCTCATATAAGTTGCGATGTGAGACCGATCCGTTTGATGTGAATGCGGATCTGGAAAATGGAATCAATAGTTTTGCGCTTATTGATGTCCGCGGTAAAGAAGCCTATCTCAACGGTCACGCTGCTGGCGCTATTCACATTGATCACAATGATATGACCGAAGAGCGAATGGCCGAGTTTCCCAAAGACCGACTGCTCGTGGTGTACTGCTGGGGACCGGGGTGTAACGGCGCGACAAAAGCCGCTGTGAAATTGAGTGCCTTGGGATTTTCCGTAAAAGAAATGATCGGCGGGATTACCTATTGGAAAGAGGAGGGATATCCAATAATATCAGGTGTGATGTAAAATAAAAGAAAACCAGACACCATACAGTGTCTGGTTTTTTTTGACCCTATCTGTTCTAATGACCGGGATAATCGTCAAAATCTCGTGCGAGATCATCGCTGATCACTTTGGGAGCGTATAGAGGTGTATCGACTTCGACCAATTTGCCGTCGCCTCGCAGAATTTGATTGGGGGTTTGCATTTTTACACGCGCTGGATATTTTGCGCGCAATTCAGCAGTTTGCTTTTCGCGGAGGGCTCCCACCTCGTCAAAGTCAAATCCATCCAGTACCGCTTCCCTCAGCGCTTTTAAGTCGGCATTATCGGGATCATGTTTTAGCAAATTGCGTTGCTCGTCGGGATCGGTTTCCATATCAAAGGCGAGGTCTTCACAGTCTCGAAATGCGATATATTTATACTTTTTGGAGCGTATCATCCGAAACTCTGAGCCTTTGCCCCAGCGCGGATTTAGTGATTCGGTAATCACGCCTGCGCGGTTATTGAGTGCGGCACTCGTTTCTCCTTTTAATCTATCTGTCAAATCCACACCATCCACACCATCTGGACAATTTAGACCCGCCAATCCACAAAGTGTGGGGAAGAGGTCGGCGAGGCTTACGGGTGTGCGTATTTCTCGCGCGTTCAGGCTACCGTTGCGGTGTTCGGGAAGCGAAAAGATGAAAGGCACGTGAGCGGCTGCTTCGTGCCAGGTATTTTTCCACCATATTCCGTGTTCGCCCACCAGTTCTCCGTGATCGGATGTATATACAATGACTGTGTTATCCAAAAATCCATCGCGGTCGAGTAAGGCCAGAAAATCGCCCAGAATTTCGTCCAAAAAATCGACTGCTGCAAAATAAGCTGCTCGCGCTTTCATCATTTCATCTTCGGCGATCTCTTCGGTACGAAATCCCCTGATTGCGCCCACAGTCATCGGATGGTCGGCACTATCGCCGGTGCGGCGCACCCAGGGTGGTGTTACCCCTTCGGGATAATAACGGTCAAAAAATCGCTTCGGCGCGGTTAGTGGGAAGTGAGGGCGGCTAAATGATGTATAGACCAGCCACGGTTTATCGGGATTGGCATGGCGATGTTCGCGCAGCCACGCAAGCGATTCGCGCGCAATCATATTTTCTTGTAAGAGTGATTCGGGTACCTCGCTGATTCCCGCATCGACTGTGCGCGTCCGCAAACCATCTCCTGTTTTGTGCAATGGATCGGGCTGATGGGAACAGGGACCACCAAAATCGCCATAAGGCCGCGCGCCAAATCCGGCGTGTTGCAAAGATCCGCCCAAATGGGTTTTGCCCACGACCGCTGTTTTATATCCATTGGCTTGAAAATGACTGCCAAAAGTTGGCAAATCGGGGTCCAAAATCGACCCATTGGTCCACGCGCCACACCGATGGGCGTGCCGCCCTGTCAGCATTGATATACGGCTTGGTGTACACAGCGGCATCTGACAATAGGCCGCGTCAAAGTTGACGCCTTGTGCGATCAAACCGTCCAATGTGGGTGTGTGGCAGGGTTCACCACCCTGGTCGCGGCTGCGCGCCGACAAAAAACGAAAACTGTGTTCATCACTGTGCAAAATCAGGATATTCGGACGTTGGGACATAAACCCTCCTTGATCAATTATTTGTGGAATCGGATTAAACTAATGTCAAATGCGTAGCGTGTAAAGCGGTTCAAGCAACGCTCTGGGGCTTTTTTTGTTGTACAATCAAGCCCGCGATGATCAACGTCAGTCCGACATAAGTGGAGGGAAATATGTCTTCTCCTACCAAAAAGTGGATAAAGACGAGGGATAAGAATGGGGACAAAAAAATCAAATTTCCGATTCGCGCCGTGTGATCAGTAAGCTTCATCGCCGACAACCACAGGACAAATGTTATGCCCATTTCAAATAAGCCGACGTAAATAGCGCCGCCTAACCCCTGTATATTGACCCGCATATCTGAAAATGCAATGCAGATTGTCAGAACAAAAGGCAATGCAAAAACAAAATTCAAAAACATTCCCACAACCGGGTCTCGTGTATCCCGTTTGTTGAAGATCCAGTACAGTGCCCACAAGAAACTGCTGAAAAGAGCCAGTCCCACTCCCTGGGGATTGGAAAATCGAAATCCCATTATATCGCCCCGAGTAGAAATCACAAATACCCCCGCATAACTCACAGTCCCGCCGATCACATCCCAAAGGGTCAGTTTTTGTTTTAAAAGGGGAATAGACAACAGGGCCAGCGCTATTGCCCAGGTGTAATTCAGTGGTTGTGCTTCCTGAGCGGGCAGCAGGTCATAAGCGCGAAGCAATACCAGATAGTAGGCACATGGATTGAGCAACCCCAATCCGAGGGATTGCAAATACTGCCGTCGCGTACACAAAAAAACCGCCGACCATTTGCCCTGAACCATTAAAATCAGGCCCAGAACAATGGACGACGCAAGTACAGCGTAGAACAAAAGTTGGATAGGATCTAAAACGCGTAGCGATAACTTAAATGCCGTGGCCGCCGTTGACCACAGAAAGACGGCAGATATTGCGTAGAGATATGCCTGTTGTTGGGGGAGACGCAAGGGGGAGCTTACGTCTTGCGTCTTACGTCTCACGTCTTATTTTATCCTTCCTTTTGTCTGCGAAGAAATGTAGGGTATTGTAGATCGTTTAGAGATATGGTGTCGATTTTGGGTTTTTCTTCGGGTTTTTCCTCGGGTTTTTCCTCGGGTTTTTCCTCGAGTTTTTCCTCGGGTACTTCCTCTGTATCAAGCTCAGTATTCTCAGATTCAATTTTGCGTATAAAGGCTGGAATATCTGTGCTAACAGTAGGCTCGGGTGTGAATTTTGAGTAAGAAATGTTCGCATTGGGCTTCGGTGGTGATCCAGTATTAAAGCCCGTGGCAATAACTGTGACGCGCATTTCGTCCCCGAGGTTATCATCGAGTACCGTACCCCATATAATATTGGCTTCGTGGCCCACGGCATCGGTTATGAGATTCACAGCTTTATCCATTTCAAACAGCTTCAGTTCGCTGCTGGCGGAAATATTAACCAGCACCCCCTGAGCACCCGCAACAGATACATTGTCGAGCAATGGGCTATTCAATGCTTTTTCGGCTGCTGTAATCGCCCGATTTTCGCCAGAAGCTTCGGCCGTACCCATCAGTGCATCGCCGCCGGCTTGCATTACCGTACGCACGTCATTAAAGTCGAGATTCACTTCGCCGGGTATGGTGATCAAATCGGAAATACCCCGCGTGGCCTGCAACAAAATATCATCGGCGATGAGAAATGCCTCTGTCAGTGTTGTATCTTCTGAGCTGATTTCCAAAAGTCGCTGATTGGGGATAATAATCACTGTATCAGAAGATCTTTTCAGGGAATCAATACCCGCTTGGGCATTGCGCATGCGCGGCATGCCTTCCATTCTAAAAGGCAGGCTCACAATGCCTACAGTGAGCGCGCCTACCTCGCGAGCAATTTCGGCGACGGTGGGCGCTGCACCCGTGCCCGTGCCGCCACCCATGCCAGCGGTCACAAAAACCATATCGGACTCAGCCAATGCTTCGGCCACCTCGTCGCGATTTTCTTCAATGGCCTCTGCACCAATTTCGGGATTGGCACCCGCGCCCAACCCCTTTGTGATATTGCGCCCAATTTGAATGCAATTAGGCGCCTGTGAAAGTTCGAGATCTTGTTCGTCGGTGTTGATGGCGATAAACTCAACGCCATGCAATCCCGACTCAATCATGCGATTGATCGCATTACCACCTGATCCCCCAACGCCTACGACCCGGATTTTGGCCTGGCTATCGGCGTCGACAATAGAAAAAGTTACCATGAGAACCCCCTGTTTAAATACATGAGAAATTGATTGACTATTAACGATTAGACACAAATTTAGTGGAGATTGAAGATCCTTAAAAAAAATCCCGAATCCAGTTTTTCATACGACCAAAAATTGAATTGTGAAAAACGCCGTCATCGGATATAAAATTGCCATTTTGGTGAAATAGCCCAAATTGCACCAGCCCAACAGCGGTGGCATAGAGCGGTTCGCTCACGGCATTGGCTCGTCCCGTTATCCCTCGGGGTTTGCCAATAGTCACGGGTGAGTCAAAAATTTCTTTGGCCAGTTCAGCACAACCCTGGAGCATTGAACCCCCACCTGTGAGTACGATGCCCGCCCCCAGTAAGTCGGCATAGTCGGTGCGGCGAATCTCCTGATTTATATGTCCAAAAATTTCTTCCATGCGCGCCTCAATAATCGCGGCCATTTTTGTCCGGGACACCTTGCGAGAAGGCCTTCCGGCAACACCCGGCACTTCGATCATATCGTTGGGCTTGACCAGTGATTGCAATGCACAGCCGCTTTCTCGTTTCATGTCTTCGGCTTGTTTCCAGGGCGTGCGCAAACCAATAGCCATATCGTTTGTCACATTTGCTCCCCCCAATCCCACAACGGCTGTATGGCGAATAGCACCATCGTAAAACACCGCGAGATCGGTCGTGCCACCTCCTACATCGACCAGTGCCACGCCCATTTCCTCTTCGTCAGGTGTCAATACAGCATAACTCGAAGCAATGGGTTCAAGCACCAGATCCACCACCTCTACACCTGCACGACGGATACTTTTGCAGATATTCTGCGCTGAAGTTACTGCGCCGGTTACAATATGCACATCGACTTCGAGTCTCACACCCGACATGCCTATGGGGTCTTTAATACCGGGCTGATCGTCAACTACAAAAGCCTGCGGCAGCACATGAACAATTTCTCGATCCATGGGAATAGATACCGCTTTGGCTGCTTCAATCGCACGTTCTTCATCATTGGCCGTAATCTCGTTGTCCGGTCCCGAAACGGCCACAACCGCTCGCGTATTCACGCTGCGAATATGATCTCCCGCAATGCCCGCATAAACAGCACCGATGCGCGTGCCCGACATTTCCTGCGCTTCTTCTATAGCTGTGCGGATAGATTGCACGGTCTTTTCCACATTGATCACCACACCGCGCTTGAGGCCCTGGGAGGGACTGCTGCCCAATCCCGTGATTTTGAGCGTACCATCGTCATCTACTTCAGCTACAACAGCACAGATCTTGGTGGAGCCAATATCGAGTCCAACAATCCGATCCATCGTGTGGGTCCCTTTCACTAATGAACTACTACCGCCTTCCCACGATTACTTGATCCCGATAGCGCAGGTCAATATACGCGAGGTCTGTACCAAGTCCAGATGAGGCCTGGGTGTAGGCCCGGAAATTCCGAATCTGCTTTTCGGGGTTTTCTAAACGCATTCTGAGGGCCAGATCATCAGCCACCAGATAAACCGTAGCAGAATGGGGATTGTCCGTGCAAATTTCTGAAATTTCACGCCAAAACGCCGGTGTGCGGATTTGCAATGCCGTCACAAATTTCGCCAGAGCACTTGCCCAGGAGCCATCCTTATCTCGTTGTAAATCAATACCCGTCAGAATGGGCAAATCCACCTGCGCCGCAGGGGACAGGGGGAAAATTTTGCCAGACTCATCCAGCCCCATCAAACCATTGGGCGTGTTCAACAGTCCAACAGGCTGGCGTTCCTCAATGCTAATGACCAGTGTTTCCGGTGGTTCTCTGTGTAGCAACACTTTTTTGACCATCGGGTGTTGTGCCACACGTTCTGTTACAGATGTTATATCACAGGCAAAGAGATTTGTGCCCACCTGCAATTGCGAAAGAGCCAAGATTTCAGTTTCAGACATCAGGGAGTTGCCGAGGACCCGAATATGTGTCATGAGAAAGAAATCTGAATCTGTTAGCGATGAATAGGCATTTTGGATGCCCACACCCAGCAGGCTCATCAGTGTCATAACAATTACCCAGCGCGCGAATTTTCGCGGACGTTTCTGCGGCGCAGGCGTTGTGTTCAGGGTCGTGTTCACCGCGTCCTGTATATTTTTAGACCTGTGAGAGATATAGATTGGTTTATACTCAGACATAAAACCCTCCTGAGAAAAGATCATTATTCACCCAATATCCTTACTTCTGTCTCCAATTCAATTTTGTGAACCTGAAAAACGCGCTTTTGAACCCGCGCAATCAGCGCGAGTACATCTTCGGTGGAATGCCCACCGAGGTTGACCATAAAATTGGCGTGTACATCCGAAACTTTCACTGCACCTATCGACATCCCTTTACATCCGGCACTATCGATGAGCGCTCCCGCAGAATGACCTGGTGGATTCTTAAAAATGCACCCTGAACTGCGGTTTGACAGCGGTTGCGTGCTCTTGCGCTCTGCCAGCATGCGATTCATCTCGGCGGCAATGGTTTTGGGATCGCCTTCTGCAAGTCGGAACCCGGCTTCGACAATGAGCAGATCAGTAGGCAAGTTTGTGTGTCGATATCCAAAAGAAATGTCGGATTGCTCGAGGTAAATTTCCCGACTCGTTCTGAGATCGACACCGCGCAACCAGTTCACCCGATCCATCGTTTCACCGCCCCAGGCGCCGGCATTGCCCCATATTGCACCGCCGATGGTGCCGGGGATTCCACACCCAAATTCCAATCCCGTTTTGCCTGCCCGCTGGCATTGTCGAGATACCACCTGCGTGCTTGCACCGGCCTGTATGACGCCCTCATCATCCCCAATCTCAATACGTCGTGCGCCCGTTGTCAGTGAAATGACCAGTCCGTGGAATCCGCTGTCGCGCACGAGAGTATTCGTTCCCCCACCCAGCGGAAAAATCGGAAGGCCAGCATCTTTGATCAGGGGTACAGCAATGGCCAAATCGCTGAGATCGGCCGGGGAAAAAAAGAGGTCTGCTGTACCACCCAATCCAAATGTCGTGTGTTTGGCGAGGGATTCATCACGCTTGAGCTTTCCCCGGCATTGGCGTTGAATCTCTCTCGCGAGCAAATTGCGTCGTGCATCGTACATTGCCTTATATTTCTCTAAGTATTTGGTAAATATCGCGGGCAACTGTTTCAATATCTCCAGCACCCATAACCAGTAGAAGATCTCCAGCACGCAAGTCGTTTAATAATGCCACTTTTAAATCATTTAGCGCAGGTGCGTAATTTGCGCCGGAAATCTGATCGGCAAGCCACTTCCCGTCAACGCCCGCAATGGGTTCTTCTCGTGCGGGATAAATATCGGTGATCCACACGCGATCGGCCCGTTGTAACACTCGGGCAAAATCGGGTGCAAAATCGCGTGTCCGGGTGTACAAATGCGGTTGAAAAGCGACTACAAGGCGGCCACGCCATCCCGCCCGCACAGCCTGAAGTGTGGCAGCAATTTCTGTGGGGTGATGGGCGTAATCATCAACCACCGCGATACCCCGCGCTTCGCCGAGCATTTCAAACCGGCGATGTACACCTCGAAATGCTTCGATACCACTACAGATTTCTTCCCAATTGAGGCCGACATACACGCCAACTCCAAGTGCTGATAGAGCATTAGTCACATTGTGTCTGCCCGGCACTTGTAGGCGCGCACGCCCCAACCGCGTATTCTTTTCAAACACGTCAAAAGCCATCCCAAAACCGTCTTGTTCAATGCTTGTTGCGCGAAGGTCGCCGTCTGTCAAACCGAAGGTCATTTTTTTGTATCGCCTATCGAGATTGAGCATGCGTATATCGGGAGAGTCGGCACACAACACAGCGCAGCCATCGTTGGGCAGGGCATTGACAAATTGTTCAAAAGTCACGCGAATGTCGTTCATATCTTCGTAGCAGTCGAGGTGATCGGCTTCGAGCGCAGTCACCACGGCAATTTTGGGTTTTAATGTCAAAAAAGAGCGATCGTATTCATCGGCTTCTACTACCCAGTGCGCGCCACTGCCAATGTGCAACGCGGTTTTCCAGCCAGAAATCACACCCCCTATAAGAGCAGTAGGATCATGGCCAGCGGCGATGAGCATGGTCGTGATCATTGCTGTTGTGGTGGTCTTGCCGTGTGTACCCGCCACGCATATCGAGGGATGTGGATTCACAAGTTGACCGAGCAATTCAGCGCGGCGCAATAGGGGAATGCCTTTTTCACGCGCGGCTTTTCTTTCGGGATTCTCAGAATCCGTCGCCGATGTGTAAACGACGCAGTCGGCTCCAGCAATGGCACCGCGCGCATGTCCAATTCGCACGGGAATGCCGAGTTGGACCAAACGCCGGATAAGCGGTGAATCCTGTCGGTCAGAACCCGAAATGAGGCATCCGCGTGCGGCGAGCAATTCAGCCAGCGCGCTCATGCTTATGCCGCCAATGCCGATAAAATGCACTCGGGTTCCAGCGTCGAATGAGACCATTTTGAAATCGTTCAACGTCGGGGAATGATGAGGTGATGCCGTTTATACATCGCGTGCCGGGGAACGGTTTGCGATGTAGCAGGTGAGTGACGGGTTCTGTGTCGAGTACTCGCCCGTCCAATGCCAATGAGCACACCTGTCGCGGAGAGTGTAAACATCAAGGATGAACCACCGTAGCTGATAAAGGGAAGGGGAAGTCCCGTGACAGGCAGCAATCCGGTAGCTACACCCATATTGATCAGAGCATAAATCAGGATCGAAATAGTAATGCCAGAAGCGAATAGAAAACCAAAGGTATCGGGGGCTATGCGGGCAATGCGAAATCCGCATCTCCCAAAAATTAAAAATAAAATTAAAACGAGCAGGGTGCCCCACAAACCGAGCTCTTCACCCACAATGCTAAATACAAAATCGGTATGAGGCTCAGGCAAAAAGAAATATTTTTGCTGTCCCTGTCCCAGGCCCGTGCCCCAAAAACCACCACTGCCCAGGGCGAGAAGGGATTGCGCGATCTGATAGCCCGTATTTTGCACATCGTCGCTGGGAAATATAAACGTCATTACGCGCTCGCGGCGATACCCAAAAACAAAAACAATCACATACAGAACGGGTAAAAGACCTGCGAAAGTCGCCATGAGGTGTCGCAGTCGCACCCCGCCCAGATAGAGCATCAAGGCACAGGCCAACCCAATTGCCATCGCTGTACCCAAATCGGGTTGTATCAAAATCATCACCATTGCCGTGCCGATTACCACGCCATGGGGTAAAAAGCCCGATTTGAAATTTTCAATTACATCTTGGCGGCGCGTCAGGGAATCGGCCAGGTAAAGCACCAGAACTATGCGCATCATGTCGGCGGGTTGAAATTGCCCACCTGGCAATGGTATCCAGCGATATGCACCTCGCACCCCGCCAATGCCAAATAGCTTAAGGATGAGCACCACGAGCAAAAAAGCAAAAGCTATCGCCAGCATCAAACGCGCCTGTTTGCGCCAGACGCGATAGTCTATGTGAATCAGCAGAACCATCACAACCAAACTGATGGCCATGCGAATGACCCAGCGGTTGAGAAAAAAATTGCTGTTGTCAAATCGCAGTTGTGCCAATCCAGAACTGGCACTATACACTATCACTGTGCCAAAGCCCACCAGCATAACCACAATGAGCAGCAACAGAATCCAGGTTCGATCATATCTTTGTTCGTTTGTCAGTGTCATAAAATAAGGTTGAGAAGTAAGAGGTGAGGGGGGGGGCCCTCGTCCTACATTTCAAACCCCAATGCTGTGACTATTCTCTCCATTGCAATGCTGCGCGATCCCTTGATGAGCATCAAATCTCCGGGTTTCAAATAAGTCTGCAATGCCCCGGTTAACGCATCCCGATCTGCATAAGCCCACGCCTGATCTATGCCTGCTTCGCGTCCCCCTTCAACGACGACTGGCGCCAGATCGCCCAGCGCGAAAAGTGCGTCAATTTGCCGATTGCCCACTTCGCGCCCCAATTCCCGATGTGCGTCGTAGGTCATTGCTCCTAATTCCCGCATATCGCCCACTACTGCAATCCGACGACCATCCACCTCAATTTGCGATAGGGTCTCAAGGGCTGCCCGCATCGACGCGGGGTTGGCGTTGTACGTGTCGTTGATCATGCGAATCCCATTGTGTTCCAGTACCTGACTTCTCAATTTGGTCAGCGTAAAATTTTCAAGTGCTTTTGCCGCATCTTGTAGGGGCACATCGAGAGCCCAACCTGCCGTTGCGGCCATCAGCGCGTTATACACATTGTGCTTGCCCGGAATTGACAGGTGAAAAGAATGGCCCTGTAGAGAGAAATGACCAAAGCCCTTCTGATCCAGTTTGAGTCCCTCCCCACGAAACTGACATATCTGCTCGATCCCAATGCCCAGGAGTCTCCCCTTAACTTTTGCTCGCTCCTTGGACAAAAACAGGTCATCGAGATTCAAGATAGTCATAGAAGACTCGTCTAGATATTCCAGAAGTTCCCCTTTGGCTTTTGCCACACCCTCTACAGAGCCGAAAAACTCGATATGTGCTGGTCCGATATTGGTTATCATGCCGATGGTTGGTTGCGCAATTTCGCACAGATAGCGCAACCCGCCGCGTTCGCTAATGCCCATTTCAATAACTGCGACATCGCAATGGGCTGACAATTTGAATAAGGTGAGCGGCACTCCCAGTCTGTTATTGAGATTTCCCTGTGTAGCCAAAACCCGATACCGAGTGCTCAAAACAGCAGCGACCATATCTTTAGTCGTGGTTTTGCCACTGCTACCCGTAATGCCAATAACGGGAATGTCGAAACGCCTGCGATAAAACCGCGCCAGATCACCCAGGGCTAAATCTGGTGCATCGACGGCGATCAGTGCTTGCCGCGATTCTCGAGCACCAGATCGGATAACCACTGCAGCACAGGCTCCCCTATCAAATGCAGCGTCCAAAAATTGGTGACCATCGACCTTTTCGCCGGGCAATGCAAAGAAAATTTCGCCTGGTTTGAGTGTCCGCGTATCAATACTGACCCCTGTTGGTACAATAGCGGATGGCTCATTCCTTCCGGTCCAGTGGCCTCGGGTTGATTCAATTACATCTGATAGCGTTAGTCCTTCCATATAACCCATCACCCCACTTTGCACTTGAGTATTTCCCGTGCAACTTCCCGATCGTCAAAAGGGGTTTTAATCCCATTGATTTCCTGATAATTTTCATGTCCTTTGCCCGCAATGAGCACGAGGTCGCCCGCTTGCGCTTTTGCAATGGCCTTTTCTATTGCCCGTCGGCGATTGGATTCAACGATGTGCGGGGCATCCCCCAGACCGGGCAAAATATCGGCAATGATGGCATCGGGGTCTTCGGTGCGAGGATTGTCTGATGTCACTACAGACAGATCGGCCAACCGTGCAGATAGGCCGCCCATCACAGGCCGCTTGCCCTTGTCGCGGTCCCCGCCGCATCCAAATACGCAAATCAGTTGCCCTCGGGCAAATGCGCGCGCGGTTTGTAGCACATTTTTTAGTCCATCTGGCGCGTGTGCATAATCGACAAATACCCCAAAATTTTGCCCGCAATCAATGCCTTCAAAACGACCTGGAATCCGAATGTCGCGCAAAGCATCTGCGATGATATCAGGTTCGATCTCCAATGCGAGGCCAGCAGTGACAGCCGCAGTGGCATTATACAACTGAAAATCGCCCCGAAGTGCCAGTTTCAGGTCCATCTGTCCGTGCGGCGTTTGCAAGCAAAGCCGCGTACCGTCCTGCGAAGTGCTACCCTCTAAAATGCGCACTGTCGCATCTTCTGCGCGGCCATAGTTCAACAAGTGTGCCGAACATTTTTTTATCAATATTTTTGATGCCGCATCGTCTGTATTGACGACTGCATAAGCATCTGGTTTGAGATTGTCAAAGAGCCGTGCCTTGGCGGCCAAATAGGCGTCAGGCGTATTGTGATAATCCAGATGATCGCGCGTCAGGTTAGTAAATACCGCGACTTCATAATCAATGCCCAACACGCGGTTTTGCGCCAGTCCGTGTGAGGTCACTTCCATCGCGGCTGACCGGCATCCTGCATCGACCATTACGCGAAACATGCGGTGTAAGTCGTGTGCCTGTGGTGTAGAATTGTGCGATATTTCGCGTGTTGTGCCGAGGTCGTGTTCAATGGTTCCAATCAAACCCGGTGCGAGACCAGCCATTTCGAGCACCGCGCGGATAAGATAAACGGTCGATGTTTTGCCATTGGTGCCCGTAACACCGATCATTTTCAACTGTTCGCTCGGTCTGTTGTAAAAACGATGGGCAATATGTGCAAGTGCACGATGCGTGTTGGTCGTTTGAATAAAAGCCTTATCCCCTACATCGACATCGCGTTCGGCAACAACGGCTCGAGCACCGGCCTGAACCGCCTGAAAAATAAATGGATGTCGATCTGGAATGCTGCCATCGCCACTGAGTGCGACAAATACATCGCCTTCTTTGACGCGCCCCGAATGGGTTGCAATACCCCCGATATCGGGATTATTTCCACGCATCCTCACGACATTTGGCACGTCGGATAGCAGTTCTCGCAGACGCATATCTCAACTTTCTCGTTTGCATTCGACCGTGCATACTGTTCCCGGTTTTACGGCTACACCCGGTTCGGGCGATTGTGCGATTACTCGTCCACTACCCGAAATTTTGATCTGGAACCCCAACTGTGTCAATTGGGCAACCGCCTGCCGCACGGGTGCTCCGCGCACATCGGGCATGTAAAGCGATTCAGAACCTTTGGTCTCTGTGCGGTGATCGGGGATGGTGATTGGCGCGGAAGCCAAAAACAACGAGACATTATTTTCCTCAATGTCGATATGCTGTCCAACAACGCGGTCTCCTTCGCTCGCAATTTGATAGGTCATTCCCAGACGTTTCAGAGCATCTGTTGCAGCTTTTCGCGAAAGGCCCACCAGATGAATGTCGGCGCGAGGAGGCGGAGGTGGCTGTTCTTCAATCAGGGGCGCGCTATGGCGCAGAGGGGTTTGCCGCAGGCTTAAAATTCGCTTTATAATGCTACTAAAAACGGGTGCAGCAACCAGACTTGCCCAATGGATCCTTTTGGGACTATCTATGGCTACCAGGCACAGTAGTTCGGGGCGTTCAACGGGCAAAAAACCCACAAAAGACGGAACATAGCGATTGGGATCGTATCCGGGTTGTCCCTCTTTCACTTGTTGCGCTGTCCCTGTTTTTCCCGCGACCCGATATCCGGATATGCGCGCATTTTTACCGGTGCCGTGACTGACAACGCCTTCGAGGAAACTGGTAAGAGTGCGCGCTGTTTCGAGCGATATTACCCGTCGAATGGGTCTGGGCGATCCTTCATCCGTTGTGGAATCTTTGCGAGAAGCTCTTAAAAAAATACGCGGCTTCATTAAGCGTCCCCCATTGGCAATCGCGCTATAAGCAGCGGCGACCTGAAGGGCTGTCACGGCGATCTCTTGCCCAATGGAAAGGGTTTCCAATGATCGTGCCGACCATTTATCTGGATGGCGAAGTTGACCGCCGACTTCGCCCGGCAAATCCGCCCCTGTTTTGGCACCAAAGCCAAACAAGCGCATCTGGCGATACAAGGGACCTTTTTTCACTTTACGTGCAATTTTAGCCGTGCCAATATTGCTCGATTCTTCCATCACCTCTCGCACGGTCAGCCAGCCTTCGGGATGTGAGTCTCGAAGTATTTTGCCGCCAGCAATACGCATTCTGCCATTTTCACAGAAGATTTTATCTTCTGGCTCGACCAAACCGGCTTCGAGCGCGGCGGCAAATGCCACAACCTTAAAGGTCGAACCCGGCTCGAACTGATCGGTCGCCGCCCGATTGCGCCGTATCCAGAGTTCTGATTTTGAAAAATCATTTGGATCGTAAAAGGGCGCGTTTGCCAGTGCTAAAATTTCGCCCGTATGGGGTTCCATCACAATGGCAATGCCGCTTTTGGCATTGAATTTCTGCATGCCTTTTAGCAACTCTTCTTCTGCAATAGCCTGATAATCGGCATCGATGGTAAGCGTGATGTCATCGCCATTTTTAGGCATCTGCCGAACTGCGCCGAGTGTGCTGAGCATTTGTCCTCGCGCATCAACGCGCGCGGATAACTCCCCTGGTTCGCCTCTCAAGATTGGATCAAAAGCGCGTTCAATCCCTTCGATTCCCTGTCCATCGGTATCGGTATATCCCAATACCTGACCCGCCAGAGCACCCATGGGATAATTGCGCCTCATCTCGACAATGCGCCCGATCCCCTCTGGCAATCCGGTCGGTGCATCGATGACCTGACGAGCCAGCCATACGAAGGAGCGCGAGCGATCTACCTTTTCAAGGAGAGATGCCTCATCATGTCCGGATTGTTGAGAAAACCGAACGGCGAGCGCACGCAGACTGTCTCTATCGGATATTTGATTGAGAAAGAACGATTGGGATTCGAGACTTGTCGCCAGCACCCGACCGCGTCGGTCAAAAATGCGTCCTCTTTCTGCCAGTAAAACCCGCTTCTTGACATGCTGACTGCGCGCCTGGTCTGCGTACGTCTCTACCGACCAGACTTGTAGAGAAACCAACCGAAACGCCAAAAGTAGTGCGAATCCCATACCGAAAAACGCGATTATTCTTAAGCGGTTATTCATTATCGACTCAAATACAAATTTTTTGGTGGATCACTTGGGAACACCATGCCCAATTCTCGAACGGCAATATCGCGAATGCGATTGCTCTGCTTCAAACTCGCTGTACGTGCCAGGAGTCGCTCTTGCTGGTTCAAAAGATTTTTTCGCTCTTCACTCAGCCGATCTATTTCACGCCCCTGACTCAGGGTTTGCACATGTCCCCACATATAAATCAGTAATCCTGCAACGAGGAGAATAATCGATAAAAAACCAGAGCGATAAATCCCCCAGGGTGGGCGCGGTTCTGAAGTCACGACAGTAGTCCTTGATGGCATAACCAGGGCTGAGCGGAAACATCAAGGCGTTGCGCCATGCGAAGTGTTGCGCTACGTGCCCGTGGATTTTTGGCGATTTCCGCCCGATTTGGTCGAATGGCTCGCTTTCTCGGTAAGGTCAATACAGGCAGGCGATCACACGCGCATAAAGGCAGATCCACAGGTCCGATACAATCGCGCGTGCCCAGTTCAAAAACCCGTTTGACAGCGCGGTGTTCCAGCGAATGGTAAGACAAAACACCAATGCGCCCACCGGGTTTGAGCAGATCAATAGCTGTTTGAAGTGCGTCTTCAAGGTGTGTCAATTCGTCGTTCACTTCAATGCGAAGTGCCTGAAATACCCGCGCAAGCGTCTTTTGTTTTCGAGGACCATAACTGTGCCGCACAATTACATCGGCCAGGTCGTCTGTATAATTAAGAGGTCTGTTTTCACAAATTGCCCGGGCAATGCGGGCAGCAGCGCGTTCTTCACCATAAGTTTTAATGACGCGGGTCAGATTTTCCTGCGAATATGAATTGACCACCTCGTGGGCAGTGCATTTTGCATCGGGTCCCATACGCATATCAAGCACACCGCGTTGTTGAAAGCTGAACCCCCGGTCGGCATTGTCAATCTGGTGAGATGAGATCCCCAGATCAAATAAAATGCCTGTAATTGTCTCAAGGGCATGTTCGGCCAGAATGTGTCGGAGATTCCAAAACGGTGCTTGCACTGTATAAACGCGATCTTTGAATGGAGTCAGGCGTTTTGCCGCGACTTCGATAGCTTTGGGATCGCGGTCAATGCCGATCAATTTGCCATCAGGTCCCAGTTGGTTCAGCATAATTTCAGCGTGTCCGCCCCCTCCCAAGGTGGCATCGACATAAATTCCATTGGGATCGGTTATGAGATATTTTGACACATCTGGCCCCAAGATTGGAACGTGATAGTCTGGAGCCTTGTGGTGCATAACCTGTTGTTTTTAGTTTAATTATCAAATATTCGAATATTTATTCCGAATATTTATTCTGAATTTTGGAATATTTTCTACCGTTCTAAACCTTCTGCTATCTCTTCCATATTGACGGCATTTTGAGCTTCGTTATACTTATCCGGATCCCAAATTTCAATACAATCAACGGCGCCTGCCAGCGTTGCCCGATCTGTAATACCGACCGAATCCAGACGTTTTCGGGGGATCAATGCACGCCCTTGGCGGTCGAGTTTTACTTCAGATGCACGCCCCGCCATTGCTCTAACTAATTGTCTTGACTGAACTTGCGAGTGTCCCATGTTGCGGAGTTGATCAATGATCCGCCGCCATCCATCGGGGTCAAACGCGGCCAAACAGCCATCAAACCACTGCGTGACAATAATTGAACTTACGCCATTGGGCAGTGCGTTCCGAAACGCTGCTGGGACAATTAAGCGACCCTTGGTATCGATGGGGATATTTTCAAAGTCGCCATAAAACTCTGGACAGTTATCGGACATCTGAGAGGCCTGAGGGAGCTAAGTTGTTATTTTTCAAAGTAATATATAAAAAATTAAAATCCACCACAATCCACCACAATATGCCACTTGGCTTAAATTAGTAATTCGCGTTTCAAAAGTCAATTGTTTTATATAGAAAAAATAAGTTATTTATATATGCGTTATTGTGGCGTACTTTGAGGGAATTGCGGAAGGACCTCTGTGGGATTCTCCCTGGAACCCTGTTATGAAAAGATTGCTCCTCTGGTGTGTTGTACTCGGCACGGTCGGATGCGCGCCCGATGAACAGTTGTACCCCGGGGCATCGCCAAAGCTATCGGATAAAAAATTTATCGAGCTATTTGCAGACGCGTTGGAACTTCACCACCGTTATGTACACGCGTCCGATTCATTGCTGGTGGAACGGGAAAAACTGTTCAAACGCCATGGTATTACACAAGCCGATATTGAGAAATTTCTCAAAGATCGTCGGGATCACCCCGAAAAATGGGATGCACTCATTGCCCTGATTCAGCAGCGATTTGGCGAGGCAGCAGAGCGTGAGATGAAGGCATTTCAAAAGACGACAAAGAAAGGTGAGAAGTGAGAGGCTGTGGACTGGTTGCAAATAAAAAAATCCCCCACAAAAAAATGCGGGGGATTTTATCTAACAGGTGGGCTGGAGCTTTAGTTTCCAAACCATCCGGAAATGCGTCCGATATCGTTGAAGGTTACGTAAATAATCAGGAAGAGTAAAAATGCAAATCCAGCTTGTTGGAGCCAGGCTTTGTGTCGCGCAGATAAATCTCGGCGGATAATGCCTTCAATCGCAAGAATGGTGAGATGGCCGCCATCGAGCATGGGAATGGGTAGCAAGTTGAGTACGCCCAGGTTAATACTGAGCAGAGCCATAAACCACAGTAGAGAAGAAAAACCGAGCTCAGCACTTTGTCCCACCATCTGGAAAATCCCCACAGGTCCGGCCAGAGCTCTGCTGGATTCTTGTCCTATGATCAGGCGTTTGACAAATCCAAAAATAGCTGTTGACAAATTGATGGTTTCTGATGCGCTGCGGCGCACGGCCTTAAAAAAGGAAATGGGGTTGCGTTTGGAAGCCGAGTCAATGCCAATGCGCCCTACGGTCTCGCCATTAAAAGTTTGAGAAGCGGGAATAATCTGCGCCGTCATCTCTTCGCCATTGCGCTGCCAGGTCAATGAGATTTCCACACCTGGTTGCGCAGATATCTCGCGGCTCATCTCCCACCACATCGTGACGGGGACATCATTGACCGATGTAATTACATCGCCCGGTTGCAGTCCAATTTCTGCGGCTGGCATTCCGGGCATTATGGCTCCGACCTCTGTGGTCATATAATATCCCAGTCCCAGATCTTCGCGGGGAAGCGAGGTCAACTCGACAGAGATCATCATTCGCTCGGTCATGTCTGATCGGTAGGCGGATATTCGTTCAATTTCAACGGGCACCACGTCACCGGTCTGAAGGAGAAACGCATCTACCATTTCTTCCCAGTCATTTACCGCTGTATTTCCAACGGTCAAAATGCGGTCTCCTGGCCTTAGCCCAGCCGTATACAAGGGCGAGTCTGTCTTAACTTCACCCACGCGCGAATCGTCCAAAAATGCGTATTCGCCCGCCGACATATACAGAGTGAGCAATAGCAAAAAGCCAAGAAAAAAGTTCATTGCTGGACCAGCGATGAGCACCGCCATTTGTATCCAGCGCGGCTTCGCCTGAACTTCCCATGGCTTACCCTTGCGCTCTTCGTGACCAAAATCTTCCATGCCGGCCATCTTCACATAGCCGCCCAATGGCAACCACGAAAGGCAGTATTCGGTCTCGCCAATTTTCACGCCTATCGCTTTGGGTGGAAAGCCAAGTGAAAAGGTTTCAACCCGGATGCCCGATTTTTTAGCGACTAAAAAATGCCCGAGTTCGTGAACAAAAACCAGCACGCCTAAGACAAAAAGGAAGTAGAGAAGATCGACGATCACGGGAAACCTCGTTTCTATGATTCAAGTGAACAAATCAGCGTATTTGCACGGTCTCGCCCCCAACGGTCTGCGTCAAAGACCGCCTCGAGAGTGTCTTCGCCTGCCTCGTGCTCATCGAGGGCTTTTGCTATTACACGAGGGATATCGAGAAATCCGATGCGGCCATCGAGAAAAGCATACACGGCGACTTCATTGGCAGCGTTGAGTACAGCGGGCGCAGTTCCCCCCTGTTCTACGGCCTGATATGCCAATTGAAGACAGGGGAATCGCTCTGTATCGGGCTGAAAAAAACTCAATGTGCCGACCTTTGTCAGGTCGAGACGTTCAACCTGTGTAGGCAGCTTTTCGGGATGTACCAGAGCCTGATGAATGGGCAACTGCATATCGGGTGTGCTCAGGTGCGCCATCATGCCGCCATCCACATATTCGATAAGACAATGCACAATAGACTGTCGATGGATAATTACATCGATTTTCGAGACTGGCAAATCGAGAAACCACTGTGCTTCGATCACTTCAAAGCCTTTATTCATCAATGTGGCCGAGTCAATCGTAATTTTTGGTCCCATCTGCCAGGTGGGGTGATTGAGTGCCTGATCGCGTGAAACACTCGCCATTTGCTTTTGCGTATAGTCAAAAAAAGGGCCGCCCGAGGCGGGCAGTAAAATGCGTTTGACCTCGTCTCGGTTCGTCTCTTGCAACGATTGCCACAGCGGCGTTGTCTCACTGTCGATCGGCAATAATGTGGCGCCGGTCTGTTTTGCCCAATCAGTTACCAGATGCCCTGCGACAACCAGTGTCTCTTTGTTGGCAATTGCCACATCTTTGCCTGCGCGCACAGCAGATAGCGTAGGGCGCAGTCCCACGCCTGCCGCCAGGCCATTAATGATCAGGTCGGTATCGGTATCGACAGACAGGTCCTGCAAGCCCGCGCTGCCTTCGAGCACTTCAATACCCAGTGGTGCGAGACGCGCCTGCACCTCTTTTGCCCCCTGGGCAATACAAACGCGCTTAGGGCGCCAGCGCTCGGCTTGTTCGCACAGCAACTCGGCATTGCGTCCGGCACATAAACTCACCAGTTCAAATCGGTCGGATAGGCTATTCAGAACACGTAGCGTGTTTGTGCCGATAGAGCCTGTGGATCCGAGAAGGGCAACGCGTTTTACCATAAAAATTAGTCCAACACCGGTGAGGTACTGGCTATCAGTTGAAAATAAAGATAGACGAGTGGAAAAACAAAAAAAGTACTGTCAAAGCGGTCCAGGACGCCACCGTGCCCGGGAATCAATTCCGATGTGTCTTTAACGTCCATATCGCGTTTGATCATGGATTCAACGAGATCTCCCAAAGATGCCCCAATGCCAATGAGAAGGCCTAGTATGAGGCTTTGGGCTATATTAAATAGTCCGAGTACCTGTCCGCCGAGTCCTATGACCAAAAGTGCGGATAGAAGACCTCCGATGAATCCAGCTTCGGTCTTAGCCGCGCTGATTGTGGGAAAGGGATGCCATCGGCCAAACCACTGTCCAAAAAAATAGGCCATTGTATCATTGGCCCAAATCCCCAGTAAAATGAGAACAGCAAGTTCTGACGCGCCAACGGGTAATGTGTTTCTCACTATGAGAACAAAACTGCCCAAAAAACCGACATAAAGTACCCCTAAGAGCGTGCCACCCGCATTGAGTAGGCGATGGCCTGTGGTGTCTCGAAACAGGGCTATGCTAAACATCAAAAGCAATAATACGAGAAAAAAAAATACGAAAGCATTTGGCCCAATAACAAATGCCACAGCACACCAGGAGAGAGATATAATAATGCCAAATCCCGTCCAGGGTTGCAGCCCTTTCTGCGATAGCATGCGATAAAATTCCCAGGTGCCTACAGAGACCACGCCGCACCACATCACAAATAGCCAATAGTCACCCAACCAGAATAGCACCACCAAAACTGGACCAAAAACTGCGGCTGCCAACACGCGCTGAATTAGATTGGACTTTGCCACAAGTCCTCCGAAGACCCATTGGTTTTGCTTGCGAGCGTTTCATCGCGCAATTGAAGTCCTGTTTTGCCAAACCGCCGTTCTCGATTTTGATAACTGCGGATGGCTTCGTAGAGGTGCTTGCGCTTAAAATCGGGCCACAGCACATCTGTAAACCAGAATTCGGTATAAGCACATTGCCAGAGCATAAAATTACTCAAGCGCACTTCGCCGCTGGTGCGAATCAGCAAATCGGGATCGGGCAAATCACCTGTATAAAGGCGTTTGGAAAATAAGTTGGCATCAATAGCGTCTGGTGAAATGCGTCCCTGTGCGATGTCGGCAGCAATGCTTTGCACGGCTTGAAGAATATCGCTTTTGCCGTCGTAGCTCAATGCGAGATTAAGCGTAAGCCCCGTATTGTTAGCCGTTTCGCGAATGGCATTTTCAAGTGCTTTACGCGAGTGCTTGACCAACCGATCCGTATCGCCGGTTGCAATGAGACGCACGTTGTTTTCCTGCAATTCATTGAGTTCTTCGTGTGAACAGTCACGCAACAATTGCATCAGTGACAATACTTCTGACCAGGGGCGACGCCAATTGTCTGTGCCAAAGGTGAACAGGGTGAGAATATCTATTTCGAGTTCGCCACAGGCACGCACAATATCGCGCACAGTTTCGCGGGCAGACCGATGCCCATCTGTGCGGCGCAAATCTCGCTGTTGCGCCCACCGCCCATTGCCATCCATAATTATCGCAATATGCGACGGCAGGTTGCCTCGCGCTTTTAGTCTATCTTGAAGCTGAGTACAGTCGCGAGAGCCGTTTATGTGTGTGTCTTTCATATTATTAACGATGAAAATTCAACTTGTCCGCCTGAATGCCGATAAATATAATAAAAATGTTGTGAAATTTTAACGGTTTAATTTATTAAAGTCAAGCGAGAAGCGAGAAACTTATTATGACAAAGCCAGATCTAAAACGTAGCCTTCACACCGAGCGTATCCAAATGTCCGAACGAGTTGTTCGCGAGAAGAGTTTGCGTATTTATCGCCAGCTAATCGATATGCCAGCATACCAGCTTGCACGGTGCATCGCCTGTTATGTGTCGATAAAAAATGAAGTGGATACGAGAATAGTGATCCAAAAAGCAATTGACAGCGGCAAACAGGTGGGAGTACCTGTTACGCGGAAAGATGGGGATATGAATTTTCAGGCAATTGCGGGACTGAGCGATCTGCGACCTGTGCATTATGGCTTGCGCGAACCGGTTCCAGATTCCCAAAAGGTGTTGTTGTCTCATACTATTGACCTGATCCTCATTCCGGGTATCGCTTTTGATCGCCGTGGGCATCGGATTGGATCGGGTGGTGGATATTATGACCGATTTCTGGCACGGACGGAAGCAGTTCGAATCGGTTTATCTTATGCCTTTCAGATCATAGATCGCGTGCCTGCCGAGCCACACGATGTGAAGATGGATTTGATCGTAACCGAAAACGAGGTCATCAAAATTTAGCGAAGGGAGAAATCACATGCCCATAACTCTTTCACCTGCACAGATGCGCGAGATCCTTGCACGACATCAAGCCTGGATAGCGTCCAACGGGACAGAGGGAGCACGCGCTGATTTGGTCGGTGCAAATCTAAACCGAGCGGAATTGCAGAATGCCGCATTACAACACGCCGATATGCGCGAAGCCATTCTCAGTGGCGCGCAGTTGCGGGGTGCAAATTTATCGGGTGCGAACTTACAGCGCGCGCGTCTTTTACAGGCTAATTTGCGCGATGCAAATCTCGAAGGTGCTGATCTGAGCGGGGCGTTCTTGCAGAATGCGATCCTTACAAGAGCGAATATGAAAGGCGCACAGGTCTCGCCAGCCGATTTGGAATTGGCTGATCTCAGCGGTGCAAATATGGAAGACGCAAATTTTGAGGAGGCAAAATTGGTGGGGTGCAATTTGCGTGACGCCAGATGCAAAAATGCGAATTTTTATAAGGCCAATTTGTCAGAGGCCATATTGGTCAAGGTGGATTTCGAAAATGCCACCTTGCGTACAGCAGATATTAGAAAGTCTGATTTGACCGATACCAATTTGAGGGGGGCCAATCTGCAAAGTGCCAGGCTCCAGGAGGCCGATCTCGTCAAAGTGGATTTGCGCCAGGCCAATCTCCAGCGCGCCCGCATGCAAAAAACAGATCTCTTTAAAGCCCAGTTTGACAACGCCGACATGCGCGGTGCCGATGTCCGAGATGCGATTGGCTTTTCACAAAAACATCTGGATGTGGTGAGGTGGGATGAGAAGACGAAGTTGAGGGATTGAGAGGGGTTAGAGACTGAAAAAAAAGCAGGTGGCCGAAAATATAACCACCTGCTTTTTTGTGCCTCTAAAAACGGCTTATACTATTACACATCGAAGTAAAGTGCGAATTCGTGTGGATGAGGACGCTGGTTGATGGCGTCAACTTCGTTTTCGCGCTTGTATTCGATCCAGGTTTCGATCACGTCTTCGGTAAAGACATCACCTTTGAGCAGGAAGTCGTGATCCGCCGCCAATGCATCGAGGGCATCGGACAGTGAACCCGGTGTCTGCGGGATGGATGCCGCTTCTTCGGGTTCGAGGTCGTAGAGGTTTTTGTCGAGCGGATCCCCTGGATGAATTTTGTTTTGAATGCCGTCCAGGCCAGCCATTAACATGGCCGCGAAAGCCAGGTAGGGATTGGCACTCGGGTCCGGACACCGAAATTCGACGCGCTTGGCTTTGGGACTTTGAGAATACATCGGGAGGCGTATTGCAGCACTGCGATTGCGCTGCGAATAGGCCAGATTGACCGGGGCTTCATACCCGGGTACCAGACGCTTAAACGAGTTGGTGGTCGGGTTGGTCAATGCGATCAACGCATCGGCGTGTTTGAGAATGCCGCCGATATAGTGCAGTGCCATTTCGCTCAGACCCGCGTATCCCGACCCGGCAAAGAGAGGCTCATCGCCTTTCCAGATGCTCTGGTGCGTGTGCATGCCCGTGCCATTGTCTTCAAAAAGCGGTTTGGGCATAAAGGTAGCGGTTTTGCCGTGTTTGTGTGCCACGTTTTTGACAATGTATTTGTACCAGGTCATTCTGTCGGCGCATGTGACCATCGGGCAGAACCGAATGTCGATTTCGCCCTGACCACCGGTTGATACTTCGTGGTGGTGAACTTCAATGTCAATGCCGACCTCTTCCATGGTCAGCACCATTTCGGTACGTATATTTTGCAGCGTGTCGTGGGGCGGCACGGGGAAATAGCCTTCTTTGTGGCGGGGTTTGTAACCGAGGTTGGGACCTTCATCTCTGCCCGAATTCCAGTAGCCTTCAACCGAATCCACGCTGTGAAAGGCGTGGTTTGACCCTTCGCCAAAGCGCACATCGTCAAAAACAAAAAATTCGGCTTCTGGACCGAAAAATGCCGTATCGCCAATGCCCGTGGATTGCATATAGGCTTCGGCTTTTTGAGCGACCGAACGCGGGTCGCGCGAATAGCCGCTTTTGGTGATGGGATCGGCAATATTACAGATCATTACGAGGGTGGGTTCTTCGAGGAAGGGATCGATCAACGCTGTGGCGGGATCGGGAATGACGAGCATGTCCGATTCGTTGATGGCCTGCCAGCCGCGAATACTGGATCCGTCAAAGCCGAGTCCGTCTTCAAAGGTTTCTTCTTCAATTTCGGAGGCCATGACAGTAAAATGCTGCCAATGTCCGGGAAAATCGGTAAATCGGAAATCGACAACTCTAATGCCCTGATCTGCGATCATTGCAAGAACATCTTGTGGCGTTTGGGCCATATTTTGCTCCTTTCATGGTGAGAAATGTGGCCTGGTATTGATAAATGAAAGGATCGACAGTTTTGCCGACCCGAAACATCGGCACGGAATATAGATGGTGTTTGTTTCCGCGTGATTTCTCATGTATTAAATATGTGTTACACTGTCGGGCGATGATACCCGAAAAACAAGATTCAATTATAGAAAAATACGAAAAAAACAAGGTCTAATTATATACATTTCTCTACAAGTTGCAAGACAATTTTTTTTACTGAAAAAGCAGTTGCCTTTCAATGGGACATGATCTACATTTTTCGGAGATGAGATGCAACGTCGTGTTGTCTCTAATTCACCCTCTTCAGGAGGATTGTTTATGTCGCGGTTGAATTCTCACAGAGTACTAACGGTCCTGGTCCTTGTCTTTATTGGATGGGGACAGGCAGATGCCCGTCCAGCACGGGTTGGTCAGTTGCCCAATGGCAGTATGATCGGGTGTGCTTCGTGTCATGTGAACCCAGGTGGCGGTGGTACTCTCACTTCTTTTGGCAGGGATATCAACAATAATTATCTAACGCAGCCTGGGCGCAGTGGTCAGGTTGTGTGGAATGCCATGCTCGCAATGCTCGATTCAGATGGCGATGGCGTTTCTAATGGTCAAGAATTGGGCGATCCAGATGGCGATGGTACACCAGATGCGAGCATTCAGGTGACAAACCCCGGCGATCCCAATAGTTTTGTACCACAACAGCCAGCTACGCCTGCTGTGACTTCGTTTGTAATTGGCGGTGTGACGCTTCAGGAAGATGTGAAGAATCCACCCGTGCCGAGTGGGATGCAGCAGTTTGAGATTACATTTAATGTTCCCATTAAAATTGAAAATGTGGGGGCTATTTCATATCCCGCAGGTTTGTTTGTAGCTATGCCAGCCATCAGCGAAGATCACATGAAGCTGACGGGCAGTGTCAATTTGCCCGAGGGAACGACCTATCAGATACTTATTGGCAATCCGGATGCAAATTTGTCCGAGGCGCAACAATATTTTCTGGGCACAGTGGAACTGTCAGATGCCGTTGTTTCCGGCGTGGGTATTTTGCCCGAGGGTTTTACACCGGGTCCAGGTGGCGCATTCCTGATTGATTCTGAATTGTATTCAAAAGCTCTGATGGATGGTACTGACCCGTTTGAAAGTGCTATTGTTCGTATTTCTAATTTCAATGTATTGGAATCCTTTCCTGAACAACTGGCATTTGAGTTGAAACATGTGCCGGATGGGTCTTACGCGCTATTTCTGAGTCAAGATGTGGTAGATGCACAGGGAGACACGGTTGCGTTAGGTGCTTATATGGGACTCAATCCCTTCACAGGTGAAGTTGACCCCGCGTCATTGATTCATGTTGTCGATGGTGCCAGCGCAACCGGTTTACAAGTCATGCTGGAAGAAATTACTGAGCCGGAACTCCTTGACATTAGAGAGGTCAGTGTTCAGAGTGTGAATGTTGAAACGAATTCGTTTTCCATCCAACGCAATGGTCAACAGGTGAACGTGGATGTCTCACAGGCTCTGATGATTACCCTTGATCAAAAGAGTGTTGAGGATATTATCGCAATATTCTTTTCTGGCAATGTTGAAAATCTTGTCCAGCTTATTTTTCCCATTACCGACTTGATGCCAGGTGATACCGTCTCTATTCTCGGATTGCCTATTTCCGGGACCGCAGTTCAAGCTTTAATCGTGATACGCCAGGCACCGTCTCAGACGCGCAGTGCTGATCTGAATGGCGATGGGAATGTCGATTTCTCCGATTTCTTGCTCTTTGCCGCTGCTTTCGGCACGAGCGAGGGAGTGCCGGGATACAATGCTGCGGCTGATTTGGACGGGGATGGTACGGTCGCATTTTCAGACTTTTTGATCTTTGCCAATGCCTTTGGCAAGCCCGTGGGGTAAAATTAAAAAATAAGCAGGTCTGAGATCGGAAACGGGTTGGTCGGGTAAGTCGGCCAACCCGTTTTTTGATGGGGCTTGACAATCGCTGTCTCTTCCTATATATATCATAAACTAACGTATCAACGCGGATAGGTCGTTTTCTACCCCTTTCATTCAGGCGGAAAGGGAATGCTATGACCGAACTGACACCTCGGGAAAAAGCAATTCTCGACATTTTGATTGGCACTTATGTCACCACAGGTGAGCCAGTGGGATCGCGCACAATTTCCAAGATGGATTTGGGACTCAGCGCGGCGACCATTCGAAACTCGATGGCCGACCTGGAAGAAAAAGGCTATTTGTACCAGCCTCACACTTCGGCTGGGAGGGTGCCGAGCGATAAGGGCTATCGTTACTATGTCGATATGCTGATGAATCGGGAGGAACTCGCCGAGGCGGCACAGCGGTCTATTCGGGATAGTGTTGAGCGTTTGCGAGAGGGCAACGCCGATGATTTACTGGTGCAAGTATCCAAAGTTTTGGCCGATGTATCGCACAATCTGGGCATTGCCCTTGGTCCTCAATTCACTCAGGGTATTTTTGAGCGTTTAGAAATGCTCAAGTTGAGCGAATCCAGGCTGCTGATGGTGATGACGATTCGGTCTGGATTGGTCAAGACGATGGTTGTCGAAATCGACTCAGAAATTGAAGGGGACGAGTTGGAAGAAACGCGGCGGGTGGTCAACCAGCGGCTTTCCGGGCTTACGATAGGCGAGATTATGGCATCTGTCAAAGAGCGGCTTGCGTCCGCATCGTCCGGGTCTCCCAAGCTGTTGCGTTTGCTTGCCAATAGTGCCGATCATTTATTCAGATTTCCGAGCAGTGCGGACTTGCATATGGATGGTACGCGCAATTTTTTTGGTCAGCCCGATTTTTCCAGCGAACGCCTTGCCGGTCTGATTGGTATGCTGGAAGCCCGTGAATACGTGGCGCATTTGTTGAGTGACCGCGCGCGCGATGCGGGTATTTCCATCACGATTGGCGATGAACACGAATCCCCCGCGCTCAAAGATTGCAGTTTGCTGACTTCTACGTATTCTGTGGGCAACGTGTCGGGCGTTATCGGTATTATTGGACCAACGCGATTGCCTTATGGTCGGCTCGTTCCCCTGGTGCAGTATATGGCAAATCTGACAGAAGAGATGCTGGATCGCAGGTAAAGGAGTTGTTGAGAACTTATGGCGCAGAAGAATGAAAAAAAAGAAGAAACACCGTTGGAAGAAAAAGTCGTGGAAGATGTAGATGCAGAGGTGGTGGAGGATGCGGAGGCAGAGGTGGCAAAAGATGAGGTTGATGAGGAGGCCGATCAATCGGAGGAGCCGAAGGGGAAGATAGAGGCTACTCCGTTATTTTTGGCCCGCGAAGAAGCCGAAATGTATAAAGATCGGTGGATGCGCCTTGCCGCTGAGTTTGAGAATTACAAAAAACGCAGGGCGCGAGAATTTGAGATCCTTGTGCAATCTGCCAGCGAAGATGTGATTCGCGATTTATTGCCCATTTTAGATGGGGTTGGTCGCGCGTTGGCACACAGCGAAAATGGGGATACAGAGTCAGAGGGATTTCAAGAGGGCATAAAAATGATTATGGAGCAATTTCCGCGCGTGCTCTACAATCGCAATCTGAAAGAAATTGAGACGGTTGGTAAACCATTTGATCCGAATGTGCATGAGGCATTGATGCAAATGCCATCTGAAGTCCACGGTGCCGGTATTGTCTCAGATGAGATTGAAAAAGGATATAGCCTGGGCGATAAGGTGTTGCGGCCAGCCAAGGTGGTGGTAAGTCAGGGCAAACCCGCACCGGAAGTTCAGGAAGAGGACGCGGATGCAGACAAACTATGAACAGGGTCGCAATTGTGCGGCTCTTTTTGCATGTTGATGGGAAAGGTTAATGGCCAAAAGAGATTATTACGAGATATTGGGTGTGGATCGCAATGCTTCCGAAGATGATATTAAGAAAGCTTATCGCAAGCACGCGCTGAAATATCACCCGGATCGCAATAAGGACAATCCACAGGCTGAGGAATTGTTTAAAGAAGGTGCCGAGGCATATGAAGTGTTGATGGATGCACAAAAGCGGCAGGCGTATGACCGGTTTGGACACGAGGGCGTCAGCAGTACCTTCCGGGGCGGTGGCTTTCAGTGGTCAGACTTTTCGCACGCTGGTGATTTTCAAGATATTTTTTCCAATCTGGATGAGATATTCGGCGGTGGTATCTTTGGCGATTTGTTTGGTCGGCGCAGCCCACGGCGGTCAAATCGCGGCGAAGATTTGAGGATTTCGATCAGTCTGACGTTAGAGGAGATTGCCGAGGGTGCTCAAAAAACCATTCGGCTGTCGCGGCTGGAGACCTGTGATACGTGCGGAGGTTCTGGTGCAAAGCCGGGAAGTTCCCCCGTAACATGCGATATGTGTGGTGGTGTGGGACAGATTCGGCAGGCCACGCGCTCCCTGTTTGGACAGTTTGTCAATGTCACAACTTGCCCGCAGTGCAATGGCAATGGCAACGTGGTGCGCGAGCGATGTGACAGTTGTCATGGGCAGGGGCGAGTGAAGATGCAGAAAGATCTTTCAGTCAATATCCCCGCTGGCATTTCCGAGGGCAATTATATTCCCCTGCGAGGGCAGGGCAATGCCGGGCCAAATGGCGGACCAGCGGGCGATTGTATGGTTTTTGTTGAAGAAGAAGAACACGACCATTTTGAAAGACACGGCAACGATATTGTGTATGACTTGCCCATTAGTTTTAGTCAGGCAGCTCTGGGAGCAGATATAGAAGTGCCAACGCTGACTGGTCGCGTGAGTATGAAAATTCCTGCGGGAACACAGTCGGGGCGGATTTTTAGATTGCGCGGCAAGGGTATTCCCGAATTGGATGGATATCGTACGGGCGATCAACTCGTGCGCGTGGCAGTCTGGACGCCCGCCAAATTGAGCAGGGAAGAAGAGGAGTTGTTTGCCAAGTTGGCAAAATTGGAAAACATACAGCCCCCAGAAGGTGGGAAAGGTTTTTTTGAGCGCTTTAAAGAAGCATTTGGAGGATAGTGTACATCACACGAAAAACAGGCGAGCGGTCCAAATTTTTGTTTGGGCCGCTTTTATATATGGAGGATTCATGAAACAGGTATTGGGTGTGGTATTATTTTGTCTGATCGCGGGATGTGCTGGAGAAGAAAAAGAGAAAGATCAGACTGTGACGCGACAAAAATTGGACACGCCAATGGGCGCCTGGTTTATGTATGCCGGGAGCGAGACCGGGGTGCGTGGAGAAGATGATCTGGAACGAGAAATTACAATTCTCGTGCTTAGCGACAGTACGTATTCACTGGCGGTGATAGAGCCTCACAACCAACGGAATTTTTCGGAAAAAGGGCAGGTGGCTTACGATATGCGCAATGGACAGATCAAGTTTACCGTGCATACTGCTACAGGTGCGGACTTTAGTGGGGCAGAACCTCGAAAACTGGTTGATGTCGATCCTCTGGTACCCTGGCAACGCGCCCCGGGGACAGAATATGTGATGATGTGGCGATTGGAGCAACAGAGGGATGAGAGCGGTGAAAATATGCGGGATGTGATGGTGCTTTCGGCAGAGGGACACGAAGAATCGTTTTTTGTACGCATCGAGAATCGGGAGGGAATAAGTGCTATTTTAAACGCGCAGATGAAAAGCGGGGATGAGTGATGTAACAGCCTCATCCCCGCTGATATCTGCATTGTGAACCGCTTATCCAGCAACTTCTTTGGCCAGTTCAACGCATCGCACCAAAAATGCGTCATACGCGGCCTTAAACTCGGTGGTGGTTTTTTGAACCGATCCAAATTCGGGCCAGTCGCTGGGTTCCATGCCCCGCGTTTGCCAGCCACTCAGATCAATTTGGACGTCATTCTCGAGAAAATCCTTTAGCGCAGGCGTCAGATCATAGCCCTTCTGAAAATCGGGCAATTCGTAAAGTCGCTGTGCTACGCCGGGTTCGTATTCATGGCTGATTGATCCCCTGAGTTCGTCCAGGTCAAAGTCGGGTTCTTCTGATACGAGTTGAACGGCGCGTTGATGGTTGGGAAATTCTGTATGGCACATGTTTTCGCCCAGTGCGTGAAGCGTGTCATCGGGGACGCGCTTGGACGCGGGCAGCACATCCATTGACGCCAAAATCCACTGTGCCTGATCTTCTGACAAACCGTAGGTGTCTGACAAGTAGGTAATCCATTTGGGCCGATTTTCAGGCGCGTAGAAAATCCAATGTACGCGTCGCGCAACGACTGTCCCCGCTTTTTTTAAATCGGCTTCGAGTTGCACAATTGCTTCTGAAGATTGACCGGCCGCTTCGGCAACTTTTAAGATTACGGGATGCTCCAGTGACTTCAGGTGGGCAAAAGAACATGTTGCGGCCGTTTGTTCTGCCAATGTCCCTTCGGGTATATCAACATCCAGATCAGAAGCGAGTTCGACGAGCAATTCACTGGCGCGATCTTCTGATAATGCTCCGAATAGCTTTTCGGCTTCTACTTCGCGCAAATGGCTTACAAACCGTCCACCCATATTTGTTTCATAAGTTCTCACGACTTGCTTACCCGCCTGTGCCGCTCTGGCTTTGCCTTCAAAGGCATCGATGACGAGTTGTACTTCCTGGGCAACGGTGTAAACGACCGTGTTATTTGTACCAATGCCTGCGCTGTTGAGCACGGTCGTGATTTTTCGCGCTGCTTCGTGTCCGCCGCCGACCTTGAATACGATATTGGGATCCAGGGTTATATCGCTGACGCCCAACAATTTGTCATATCCTTTCAAATAATCATCGGCAATGCGATATGCGTTGCGCGCATCTTCAATGCTGGCATCGGCCTGATCTGCGATATTGGGATTGAGTTGAAAGCTCACCATGTAGTCTTTCAGTCCCGTGTACATCGCCAGAGGCCGAAAGATTGAAAGATTGGGCCACAGCGCGATCAGTGTGGCAGCCATTACAATGTCATCGGCATATTTTTCGGGATCGACTTTCCACTCGTCGTGCCTGGCGATCTCGGCTTTGAGTTCATCGTCCAGCGAGGGGTCTTCGTCAAATGCTTTGGCAGCCAATACTGGATTTGTGGAGACCTGGCAAAAGCCGTAGTGCCGCAAGTATTCCAGACCGCGCGCAAAGTCATTGCCAAATTTACAGACATTTTCACCGATCATTTGCCAATACACACCGCCGCGCATATTGGTCTTGAGCAATTCCAAAAATGACCGTGCGGGATTGCCAGCGTCCAGATTTGACTCAATCCGCTCGGCTAATAATCCAGAGAGGCTATCGGCCAGGTTCACAGATTTCATGTCGGCCAAAAAATCATCTACAACACCAGTCGCGTGATCGCCTTCCAGATTATCGAGCGCGTCTAACACACTGTCGAGTGCTGCGTCTATTTCCTCAGCACCATATCCTACGATCTCGGCATCGCGTCCGACAAAGTTCATGCCCAACTGAATCAATGTCTTGCAAATTAAATCGCCAGAGGCTCCGCTATTTTTTATTGCGTCTAAGAGTTCATCTACGCGGCTCTGCAAAGAACCCGCCTGCGGTGAGATCAAAATCCGATCTGCCACAGCAAGGGTTTGTCCGGCATCAAATGCCGCATGCACATCAACACTCATGAATTTCCTCCTCTTTTACGTTTTACGTCTTACTTTTTTACCTCAACCCCAGTACATCGCGCATGTCATACAAACCCGGGGCGGCTCCAACGGCAAAGGGGATGGCCCGAATCACGCCAGAGGCGAATGTGTCGCGACTTTGTGCGCGATGGGCGAGTTCGATGGTTTCTCCAATGCCTCCGAACATGACCGTGTGTTCGCCGACGATATCGCCGGCACGAATGGCGTGTACGCCGATTTCTTCGCGTGTCCGCGCGCCCGTATCGCCATAGCGACCATATACGCCTACTTCTTGCAAGTTGCGATCCAATCCCCTTGCTGCGGCTTCGGCCAGTGCGTAAGCCGTTCCCGATGGCGCATCGGTTTTAAATCGATGGTGCGCTTCGACGATTTCTGTATCGTAATCGCCACCCAGAATACGCGCGGCTTCTTCGACGAGTTGGACTAATACTGTTACACCTACGCTGAAATTGGGCGCGAATACACAGGCCACGTCTTTAAGGGCATGTGTCATGGTCTCTACCTGATCGGACGACAATCCCGTTGTGCCAATGACCATCGGCACGCCAGCGCGTCCAGCTATTTCTGCTGCGACAACTGTCGGGTCGGGGGGCGCGGTGAATGCCGTGATTACATCGACATTGTCCGTCATAGCCTCGACCGTATCTACTACTGATATACCTTTGGGAGGAACGCCTATGACTTCGCCAATGTCTTTTCCAATTACGGGATGACCCGTAAACTCGACTCCACCGCCCAAATCCAGTCCTTCGGCTTCGAGGGTCAGATGAGCTATTCGCTGTCCCATCCGCCCGGCAATACCACAAATACCCACCTTAATCATAATTGCTCCAGAAAAAAGCTATCAATACGCCAGTCCATCCAGTACCGAATCATCGTTCAGGCGTTGCGCTATGTCTGTGCCAAAAAATGACGCTACGGGTGCGAATACCTCTGGGTTATTGGCCTGTACTTCGCGGGCAATGCCCAGTACGATGTCCAGTCCGGCGCGGTTCATTTTTCCCAATGGCTGGCGACAAGGTCCCGCTGGCATGCCCAAAATATTCATCAATGTTTTAACTGGCAATGGATTGCGCGCCTTGACTTCTGTCACACCGTAAGGTGTTTGTTCTTCGGATACAACGCCGACCATCCCAAATAAGGGTTTTAGTGCGGCGTGCAGGCGATCTGCTTCGTCCATGTCTCCGCTTTGGAGGGCGTGTACCATTTTTGTCACAGGACCGGGTGCCACATTGGATATTACACTGATTACACCTGCGGCGTCAATCTGGTCACTGGTCATCATGTCAAATGTTTTGTCGTCGTCACCCGACATGATCGAAAACGCATTGCCACAACATTCGCGGGTGCGCGCCATGTTGTCCAGATCGCCTGTGGCCTCTTTCACGGTGTTCACATTTTTGTATTCGGAATACAAGATGCCGAGGTCTTCTGGGAGCAATTTCGTGCCGGATCGACCGGGTATGACATAGGGGATCATGTCCAATTCGGGAAATGCACGGGCCACGGGTTCGACGTATTCTTTGCGAATTTCCAGAGAACTCGGTCCGTTGTAATAGGGATCGACGAGCAGGATGGAGTCTGCGCCTACTTGCGCGGCGTATTCAGCTGCTTTTAAGGTTTTTGCCGTGGAGTTGCTGCCCGCTCCCCCAATGGCACGGCATTGCTCTCGGGCCTGGCTGCACACTACGCGCGTGATCAAGCTTTGTTCATCACTGCTCAGGGTTGGACTCTCAGCCGTCGTGCCGCAGGCCAAAAGGCCATCAATCCCTTCAGAAATCTGAAATGCCACCAGTTTTTCCAGACCATCCTGGTCCAGGGCATGGTTGGCAGTCAGAGGTGTGATTAAGGCCGTATGACATCCTTGCAACATAAAAACCTCCAGTTTCTGCACTTTGCGATAAAAAAAGCGCTGGCTTCTCAAGGGTATCGCCAGACGCTAAACGCAGCAGAAAATCTCGCGAACAAGAGAGCTCTCCACGGAAACTTTTCCCGTGACAGTTCAGCAGATATTATCCACTGAACCAGCCCTGCCCTGTGGCGAAACAGGCCAGGACTTCGGCGAACGGTCCCTTTTTGTCGGCACAGTGGAGCAGTACTCCGTTTCGCCTCCTGCGCCGCATACTGATGATCGCTCGCGCCTCTACCCTTGCGGAACGGAAAGGTAGCCAACCACATTCGGGCTGTCAAGGGTAAAGAGGTGATCTCTATGCCAATTGCTGGAGTTCTTCCATTAATTCATCGTCGATATCCACACCCGACTGTATCCGCATCGCGCGTTCTCTGAAGGCGCGCTCACCCGGGATCAAAATTTCGGTTACGCCATCTGCGGGCATTGAGTTTTTAATGGTGTAGATGACTTCGCTAATTCCCGATTGAAAGATGTCCATCCCCAAAAAAATTGAGGGATCAATGGCCAGCATGAAAATCCCGTAATTTTTTCCCATTTCAGGTACGGGTGCAGCATTGAGCAAGATGCCGGAAAAGATTTGAATCATTACACTCAAAGCGTATCCTTTGTGTTCGCCAAAGGGCAATGCCCCACCCGCGCGCGCTTGCTCGGGGTCGGTGGTCGGCTTGCCATCTGGTCCCAGTGCGCGTCCTGGGGGAATTTCTTTGCCGTCTTTGAGTGCCACCAATATTTCGCCATTGGTGATTGCCGCGCACGAAAAATCGACCAGTACTTGACCTTCTGCTGAGGGAAATCCCGCTGCGATAGGATTTGTACCAAGTATGGGCTGCTGCCCGCCCCAGGGGACAATGCGCGGGCCTGTGTTGCACATAACCAGTCCTATCAGGCCCGCATCGGCTATCATAGAGGCGTAATAGCCCAGCATCCCACTGTGGCTCGTATCGCGCGCACCCACAACGCCCACCCCACTCTGTTTGGCTTTGTCAATCGCGGCGCAGGCACACCGATGTGCTACCAGATAGCCCAGATTATCTCGTCCATTGATGAGGGTATAAGCTGGCGCATCTTTTTCTACGACCATGGGCAATTGGGTACCTTGAGATACGCGTTCGGCAATGCCGGATAGGCGAATCATCCCATGTGTTGGGCGTCCGCGCAATTCGGCTTCGATCAAAATATCTGTCACAATATGCGCGTCAGGTGCGTCGAGTCCGCGATCGGTCAGGATAGATTGGCACAACGCACGCAAATTTTCGACTTTGACGTTCATGAAGATGATGACCTCCTGAAAGGAATAAGTGTCACAATATCTATTGACAATATATATTCATGTTATTACATGAGAAAAACCAATTGGGCAGTCACAGAGGCACTGCCCCTAAAATTTTATGTGAGGACCCCAATGTCCGAGCCACAAATTTATACTCTCGAAAACGGCATTCGCGTGGTTGTCGAACCCATGCCAGGTGCGCAATCGGCTGTTGTTGCGTTCCGTTTTACGTTTGGCGCAAAAGACGATCCCAACGACAGATTGGGCATTACGCGCATTGCAGAAGATGTTCTCTTTAAGGGTACGCCCAGGAACGACGCACGCGCCATATTTGACGCTTTTGACGGTCTTGGGATAAGGCGCAGTTCTTCGACTTCCGTCGAATACACCTCTTTTCTCGCGCAAGTCCTGCCCGACAAATTCAAACCCGCACTTGAACTTTATGCCGAACTTTTTCGCAGTGCATCTTTTCCCAGTGATCAGGTCGAGATCGCCAAGACCATCACGCTTGAGGAACTCAAACGCATGGAGGACAACCCCATACAACAGGCCATGTATATGACCTATAAGGCAGGGCTTGGTTCACCTATGGGCAGGATTCCTCTTGGAGAACCCGATACAGTGTCGGCTATTGTACCTGCGGGCGTTCGCCGCCATTGGGATGCACATTGCAGGCCAGGCCATTTGCTCATTGGGGTTGCAGGCGGCCTGGATGCGGAAACTGTAATCGAGACTGTTGGTGATGTTTTTGGCGGATGGGCAGGTAAAGCACCAGATAGCGGAGAGTCTCATCCCATTTCTGTTGCCGATCGCAGTGTACATCGCGAAAAGCCATCAGAGCAAGCCCATATTTGTCTGCTCTCTTGCGGTGTTCCACGAGGCCACGGTCTCTATTACGCGGGTCAACTCGTCATTGCCATTCTTTCCGGCGGCGGATCGAGCCGATTATTTACAGAGGTCCGCGAAAAACGCGGCCTGGCTTATAGTGTGTCGGCTTTTTATCAGGCATACCGCGGTGGCGGTCTGATGGCGGTTTATGCAGGCACAACTGCTGATCGCGCCCAGGAGACTCTGGATGTCTGCCAATCAGAGCTTGCGCGATTGCGCCGCGATGTCACTGCCGAAGAACTCGTCCGAGCCAAGACAGTACTCAAGGGCCGCCTTTTTACCATTGGCGATTTGCCCGAGGGCCGCGCTGGAGGTATTATTGAAGATTTATTTCTCGAGGGCCGCGTGCGAACAATTGACGAAATCGCCGCTGGCATTGATGCCGTTACCCTCGATCAGATTCCGCAATATATTGAGACTTTTCCCCCAAGACCTGGTACATTGCTGGTTTTAGGACCTCGATCGTTGGAGGGCTAAGAGGATCATTCAATTCTCACAGGAGCAATTTATGGCAACAATCGATGCAATACAATATTCGACACCAACCGATGAAGAGCGCGCTTTTTACGATGAAAATGGGTATATCGTGATTAAAAATGCCATTGAGCCCATCGGTTTGGATCGGGTGCGACGGGCGTTTGACCGCCGCGAGTCAGAGACGCTCGCAGAGCGGGAAGAAGAACTCCGGCTCGGCAAGTTCCGAAATGGCTATGGCAATGGGCCTCACGCGCATACTATTCGCCCGGATTTTGATACAGATGAGACCATTCTCGATCTGGCCAATAATCCCAGTGTTATTCCCTATGTCGAAAATATCGTCGGCCCGGATTATCAGGTGATGGAGATGCTCTATCACAATCACCATGCGGGTACTGCTGCACACACGAACTGGCACCGAGACTGGCCGCCCTGGACGCACCCGCAATATACGCTCAAGATTAAAGTTTTTTATTTTGTCGACGATCAGACCGAAGACATGGGATGCTTTTCACTGGTGCCTGGTACGCATACGAATTCGGATTATCCTCCCAAAGAAGAATATTCGGGAGATGCCCTGGAAACCATGCCCAATATGAGGAAGATGACTCTCAATGCCGGCGATGCCGTGCTGTGGAACGTGGTCTGCTGGCATACGGGATGTGCCAATACCAGTGCGATGGATCGGCGCATCGTTATTTATGGCTATATGCCCTTTTTTGTGAAAAAGTGGATCGCGAGTCCACCGCCGCAAAGCATTGTCAATTGGGCCGATACGCCCCAAAAACGACAACTGATGGGTATTCACTGTGTCGCCGGCAGACGCAGTTGGGATCGCTCTGATGTGCCCTATCTGCCCGAACACGAAGCTATTGCAATGGCGAAGAGTTTATAAGCTATCAGCTTTTACGTCTCACCGCTTTCTTCAGGAGCAACTCATGTCTTCACCGTTTTCCACGCATACCCTCGACAATGGTCTCACGCTTGTTTTTGAAACGATTCCGCGCATTCGTTCGGCTGCGCTGGGTTTTTTTGCCCAGACGGGATCGCGCGACGAAGCTCCCGATCTGTTGGGGATTTCACATTTTCTCGAACACATGTGTTTCAAGGGGACGCCCAGGCGCGACTGGCGGCAACTTTCGCTTGATGTCGATGATCTGGGCGCTATGTGGAATGCCTACACCTGGTGGGAAGGTACGGCCTATTTCCATTGGGTGCAAAGCGATCGCGCGACGGATTCTATCGAGATTCTCAGCGATATGATGCGCGCCAATTTGCCATCTGATGAGTTTGATATGGAAAAGAAGGTTATTCTCGAAGAGATTGCGATGTATCACGACCAGCCCGATGCGCTCATTATTGACGATCTCATTCAAGAGGCTTTTGGCACTCATCCCTTAGGGCAGAGTGTGCTGGGCACAGAGGATACGGTGAAGTCTATTACCCGCGATTTGATGGCTGAGTATCACCAGCGGCGCTATGGTCCCAATAATCTCACGTTTGTCATTACAGGTGCGTTTGATCGCGATGAGATTATTCGCGCGGTTGAGGCACATTGCGGAGGCTGGCAGGTGTCTGATCATGGTCGCGAGCAATCTATTCCGACTTTTCACGCTTCAAATCGCGTTGTGCAACGCGATGGTGTGGCGCGCGAACATATCGCGCTTGCGCTTCCCGCGCCACCGTCTTCCGATGACCATGCCGCTACTGCGGATCTGCTTTCTACTTATTTGGGGGCATCGACCAATAGCCGGCTCTACTGGTCTGTTATTCAACAGGGTCTGGCTGATGAAGCCTCGGCAGAGTATATCAATTTTAGCGATGCGGGGCTTTTTTATGTTTATTTGTCCGTGGATCCGCAAAATGCGTCTCAGGTTCTCGATATTGTGCGGCGCGAGATGGCGGATTTAAAAAATGGGATTGATAGTGATGCGCTCCAACGCGCCAAGACCAAGCAGGCTACGGGTATTATTTGCAGTGGGGAAAACGGCCTTTCTCGCTTTTCCCAAATTGTGGGTAGTCTGAGTACCAGCACGCCGCTCAAAACGCTCGAGGAAGAACGTGCGGAGATCGATGCTGTTACGCCAGAGCGCATTGCCGATTATCTCGAACAATATCCTCTCGATGCGGATCCCGCGCTTGTCGCACTCGGCCCGATGGCTGAATTGGATTAAGCCTTTGGATCCAGTGCGTCTCGCAGACCATCGCCGACCAGATTAAATGCCAGTACTGTGAAAAAGATCGCTCCACCAGGGAAGGTGAGTACCCAGGGTGCGCGCACAATCAGTTCGCGTCCCTGACTCAACATCGCTCCCCATTCGGGTGTTGGGGGTTGCGCGCCCAGGCCGAGAAAGCTCAGTCCAGCAGCGTCGAGGATCGCGGTTGCCAATCCCAATGTTGCCTGGACGATTAATGGGGCGAGGCAATTGGGCAAGACGGCGACGCATAGTATGCGCCAATCCGATGCCCCCAGGGCGCGTGCGGCCATGACATAATCGGTTTCTCGTACGGTTAAGACGGACGCGCGAACCAGGCGCGCATATTGCGGCATAGCTACAATGCCGACGGCCAACATCGCATTTTCCAGGCCGGGTCCCAAAATAGCTACGATGCCGATTGCGAGCAATATGCTCGGAAAGGCGAGTAGTAGATCCATCAGTCGCATCAATATTTGATCTATCCACCCCCCCCAGTAGCCCGCGACGACCCCAATACAGGTGCCCAGTATAAGGGCGATCAATACGGCGAATACTCCGACGCGCAGGGATATCCGTGCGCCATAGATGACGCGGCTCAATATGTCTCGGCCAAAGTCATCTGTGCCAAACGGGTGTTCGAGCGTTGGGGGTGACAGGCGATTGTAGAGTGCCTGCGCCATTGGATCGGCAGGGGCTATCAAAGGTGCTGCGAATGCCAGGAGTAGAAAGCCGCCGATCAATACGCTTCCCACAATGGAGAGACGGTTTTTTCGCAATCGCTGCCAGATCAATAGCGCGGTGGTTTGCGGTGGCGTTTGTAAGGTGTCTTGAATGTGTGCCATTGCGCTTCTATTCCTTACCGTATTTGATCCGTGGATCCAGCCAGGCGTATAACAGATCTGCGATCAGGTTGATCAGGACAAAGGTCGTAGCGACGATTAGTACGCCTCCTTGAATTGCTCGAAAGTCGCGTGCGTAAACCGAGAGGAGCAACCAGCGCCCGACCCCGGGCCAGGCAAAGATACTTTCGGTCAAGACGGCGCCGCCCAATAGATAGCCGAATTGCAAGCTGATTACGGTTAAGACGGGGATAAACGCGTTTTTTAGTGCGTGGCGCAAGATGACGACCCGTTCAGATAAGCCTTTTGCCCAGGCAGTGCGCACATAATCTTCGCGCAAGACTTCCAGCAAGCTCGACCGGGTCATGCGCGCGATAACAGCGGCGGGCACGGTGCCCAGGGTTATGCCCGGCAAGATTAAATGCCAGAGGGCATCCCCAAAACTCGGAAGATCACCTGTGAGCAGGCTGTCTATGAGGTAAAATCCCGTTAGTGTGGGTATAAATACATGGGAGCTGAGCCGTCCGGAGACGGGGAATAACGGTAGGGAGACCGCAAGGGCGAGGATGAGCAGTAATCCCAGCCAGAATATAGGTACTGAGACTCCTGCCAGCGATGCGGTCATGCCGATATAATCCCACCAGGTGCCGCGTCGGACTGCGGATGCTATACCTGCTCCAATGCCGAGTATGCAGGCGAATACCATGCTCGCGAAGGTGAGTTCCATGGTGGCGGGAAAACGCGCCATTAGTTCGACGGATACGCGTTCGTGCGATTTAATTGACCGCCCCAGGTCGCCTTGTAGCAGGTCGGATAGATAGCGTCCAAATTGCACATGTAATGGCTGGTCCAAGCCCAGGTCGCGCCTCAGAGCAGCCAGACTTTCGGCACTTGCTCGTTCGCCCAGCATGATCTGCGCCGGGTCTCCAGGTACGAGGTGTACCATAAAAAAAACCAGCACTGTAATGCCCAATAATGTGGGGATCAGTGCCAGTAGTCTTTTGAGGATGTAGATGTGCATGGGAAGATACTAAAAAAAGTTGTAGAGTGTAATGAACTCAAACAATATCCGATAAATTTAACCCACGCGCAATATCCATTCACAGAACGCGCTTGACGTGTCAGTGGAAACGTAAAAAAAGAAACGGCGGTGGGTGTTATTGCCCACTGCCGTTTTTATTTCTGACCACAAAGGTGTCTTCTCGATGGCGCAAAAACCGAGGTGTCAAAAATTATGCAAGCGACCATTTCTCAAATTATAGAAGAAACCCAACGGTTTATAGATATAATCGCCAGCCTTCCATTTTCCCATCCCCAATGGTTCCATCATCTGGAGGGGTATCCCCCGTTCTTTGTTATTCACCGTGGGCTTCGATGTGCCAAAATCCACATTAACCCCTCTGTTCTCAAGGGCTGGAATGTGTATGTTGATTGATGTGGCACTCAAGGGGTTGTTCCTTACTTCAATCCAGTCTCCTTCACCCAATCCCGTGTTTGCCACCAGCGGCGCGAGGTCTGAGATGCTGTTGTCGTTAAGTTCCAACCCTTTCAGGTTGATTAAGTTAGATATCGATGCCACATTCGCTATGCTGTTGTCGTCAAGACCCAGCAATTTCAGGTTGATTAAATTAGATAGCGGTGTCACATTCGCTATGTTGTTGTCGGAAAGATTCAGCAATTCCAGACGGGTTGAGTTAGATATCGGTGTCATATCCGATATGCTGTTGTCGTAAAGATCCAGCCATCTTAGATTGGTCAAGTTGGATAGCGGTGCCACATCAGATATGCCGTTGTTGTCAAGTTCCAGCCATTCCAGGCTGGTCAAATTAGATATCGGCATCACATTCGATATGCTGTTGTCTTCAAGGTCCAGCCATTCCAGTCGGGTCAAGTTAGATAGTGGTGTCACATCTGATATGTTGTTTTCGTAAAGAGTCAGAGCTCTTAGATTGGTCAAGTTAGATAGTGGTGCCACATCCGATATGCTGTTGTCGGAAAGATCCAGCATTATCAGGTTATTCAAGTTAGATAGAAGCGTCACAAGCGGCGTCACATTCGCTATGCTGTTGTCGGAAAGAGACAGGACTCTTAGCCTGGTCAAGTTAGATAGCGGCGTCAGATTCGATATGCTTGTGCCGGAAAGAAACAGTGCTTCCAGACTGGTTAATCCTGACAGTGCAGACATATTCGCTATGCCGTTGCCGGAAAGATCCAGCGATTTCAGATTGGTCAAATTAGCTATTGGCATCACATCCGATAGGCTGTTGTAAGAAAGATCCAGCAATTCCAGACTGGTTAATCCTGACAGTGCAGACATATTCGCTATGCTGTTGTCGGAAAGACCCAGGACTCTTAGTCTGGTCAAGTTAGATAGGGGTGTCACATTTGATATGCTTGTGCCGGAAAGATCCAGCACTTCCAGATTGGTCAAGTTAGATAGCGGTGCCAAATCCGATATGCTGTTATAGGAAAGATCCAGGACTCTTAACCTAGTCAAGTTAGATAGTGGCGTCACATCCGATATGCTGTTGACGGAAAAGTTGAAGGAAAAGTTAATCCATAGTTCTATTAGATTGGTCAAGTATAGCGAAAGGTTGTTGAATAGCTCATTGATGTTTACCTCCCCCAATCTCCCTTCGTTTCCACCGAGGACCAACTCTGTCAGGTTAATTGCAAACTCAAGCCCGGTCAGGTCGCGAATATTCTCGTTCGATGCATTAAGGCGAGTTAAGGTCGCCATCTCTGCCTGCGTGATTGGCGCATGGATTGATTTGCCGAGACTTGTCGCAATGATCGCATGCAGGTTTGCATCCGGAATGACAACGTCCGTTGCACTGCCACCACCAGGGGGCGGAGTGGGCGGTGGTACGCCACCACTGCCACCACCAGGGGTGTAGAGTACACTAATCCCTCTGCTCTGAAGGGCTGGGATGTGTGTGTTGATTGATGTGGCACTCAAGGGGTTGTTACTTACTTCAATCCAATCTCCTTCACCCAATCCTGCATTTGCCACCAGCGGCGCGAGGTCCGAGATGCTGTTGTTGTCAAGCCCCAGCCATTCCAGCCGGGTTAAATTAGATAGCGGTGCCACACTCGATATGCTGTTGTCGGAAAGATCCAGTTCTATCAGGCTGGTCAAGTTAGATAGCGGCGTCACATTCGCTATGCTGTTATAGGAAAGATCCAGCCATTCCAGACTGGTTAATCCTGACAGTGCAGACACATTCGATATGCTGTTGCCAGCAAGAGTCAGTGATCTTAGGCTGGTCAAGTTCGATAGCGGTGCCACACTCGATATGCTGTTGAAGGAAAGCTCCAGTCCTTTTAGCCTGGTCAAGTTCGATAGTGGTGCCACATTCGATATGCTGTTGACGTCAAGCCACAGCGCTTCCAGATTGGTCAAGTTCGATAGCGGTGCTACATCCGATATGCTGTTGCCGGAAAGATACAGTCGTTCCAGACGGGTTAAATTAGATAGCGGCGAAAGGTTGGATATCTCGTTGCTGTTCACCCACTCTCCACCCACACCCACTCCCTCTCCTTCGAGATCCAACGCTGTCAGGTTAATAGCAAACTCAAGCCCGGTCAGATCGCGAATATTCTTGTTCCGAGCAGCAAGGTGAGTTAAGCTCGCCAACTCTGCCTGCGTGATTGGCGCATCGCTTGACTTGCCGAGACTGTCCGCAATGACCGCACGCAGGCTCGCATCTGGAATGGCAACGTTCGTTGTGCTGCCGCCACCCCCACCGCCACTGCCACGGGTATAGAGTACACTAATCCCTCTGCTTTGAAGGGCTGGGATGTGTGTGTTGATTGATGTGGCACTCAAGGGGTTGTTACTTACATCAAACTCATCTCCCTCACCCAATCCCGTGTTTGCCACCAGCGGCGCGAGGTCTGAGATGCTGTTGTGGTTAAGCCACAGCTCTTCCAGCCGGGTTAAATTAGATAGCGGTGCCACATTCGATATGCTGTTGTTGTCAAGAAACAGTGCTTCCAGACTGGTTGAGTTAGATAGTGGCGTCACATCCGATATGCTGTTGTTAGAAAGACTCAGCACTTCCAGACTGGTCAAGTTGGATAGGGGTGTCACATCTGATATGCTGTTGCTGGAAAGACTTAGTGATCTTAGGTTGGTTAAGTTAGATAGTGGCGTCACGTCCGATATGCTATTGCCGGAGAGATACAGCCGTTCCAGACTGGTCAAATTAGATAGGGGTGCCACATCAGATATGCTGTTGTAGGAAAGATACAACAATTTTAAGCTGGTTAAGTTAGATAGTGGCGTCGCATCCGATATGCTGCTGCTGCCAAGATACAGCCGTTCCAGACTGGTCAAATTAGATAGCGGCGAAAGGTTGGATATTTCGTTGCTGTTCACTATATCCCCTGCACCAAGGTTCAACTCTGTCAGGTTAATAGCAAACTCAAGCCCGGTCAGATCGCGAATATTCTCGTTCGATGCATCAAGGCGAGTTAAGGTCGCCATCTCTGCCTGAGTGATTGGCGCATCGCTCGCCTTGCCGAGACTGTCCGCAATGACCGCACGCAGATTCGCATCCGGAATGGCAACCTGCGTTGCACTATCAGGGGGAGATACCTCTTTGCCAAAGCTGGCACTGAAGATCAGAAAATCGGAAAATCCAATTGCGCCATCGCTGTCCAGATCATACTTTGCCTCATATCTTCCATCGCCCTGACGTGCCCCAAACAGACCTGACAACGCCAAAAAGTCAGAGAAGCCAACTATACCATCGCCATCAAAATCAGGGGATACATTAACAGATGTGACCGCTTGATCACCCGCCGCACTGTTCGCATCTATGGAAAAAGAAAAACTATTCTGCGCTGGAAGAAATAGCGGATGTATCAAAAACGCGAGTGTGGATAGTGTGAACAAAATCAGGTTACGCATTGGTTTCTCTTTTCATTTAAGACTGCAATCACACAATAGTGTGAACAGATTTGCCTAACGGGTTGCTCGGGCCTTTTTTAATAAATAGCGCATGTTGGCATCAATCTGAGATACTTTAATTTGCTTGAATGATACTTTTTTCAGATAGTTATGGAAAAATTTACACAAACGTTCGCAAAGTCAATGCCAAACCTTTGTCCTAACGTTCAGAATTTGTCCCAGATTCCATTTTTTTGATATGTGGTTTTATTTTTACGCTGCACATCTTGCTAAAAGTCGATAAAGACGTAAATCCACACTGATAGGCAATGTTTAAAATGAAATCTTTAGGCCTGTGTCATTGAGGCTCTAATAGGAAAAGCCCAACGGTTTAGAGGAGGCCGTTGGGCTTTTGTGTGGTTTTCTATTCCCATTATGTTTGGCGAGAAAGCGATACAAGTCCTTAAAATGGGTTAAGCAGCAGGATTGTCTCCAAATGATTCAATCATGAAGAGTTTTTCTTTTTAATCAGCCATTTTGCTCAGCGTCCGAATGCGGGCGATGGTGGTCTCTACGGTCTCGGTTACTGCAGCGAGCAACTCGAAGCGATCTTCCACGCTGACCTCTGTGCCGTGGTACCGGTATCTTACGGCATACTTAGTCAGCCAGGTCAATTTTTCACCGGCGGGGATATTGTTCTCTTCGGGATGGGTTCGGATGATGGCGGACAGGTCGGATAGGTCGTGGGTGTTTTTGTAGTCGGTATCGAGTGCTGAAATCCAGCCTTTTAGCGCGTTTTCAAGGGCCTGTTGGGCGTGGAAACCGATGGCCTCCGGTGCCGAATTTGCCTCTACCAGGTCTTCCAGAACGCGGAGTTCCCGTTCGGCATTGATGATTCGCTGTCGTATGTCGGGCCAGTTGGTTGGTTCCGGGTTGTCATAGATTATTTTTGCGCCATGTATATCGACGCCATCGCGGACAGCCTGCCCTGCGACATGATTTCGGGCACGGCGACCGTCGTGGAAAACGTCCTCGCTCAGGTGGACCAGATCGACACCCATGGAGTGGCCGTAAACTTCCTGGACTTTGCGGCGAGCCGCCTCACTCGTGCGCATGTATTCCTGCCGGTCTATCTGCTGGGAGTCCGTGATGATGAGCAGGTCAATATCGGAATCGGGCGTAAAGTCGCCCCGAGCGCGGGATCCGAACAGAATGACGGTGTTGGGATGGACTACGTCACAGACCGCACGAGCGACAGCGCAGGCTTTGGGATCGGGATGCAACTGTGTTGTCGTATCTGACATGGTATCAATTCTCTGGATTGGGATAAATCTGTCGGAGCGGTGTACAATGAGGTTCAGTTGTACGCTATAGATACAGGATTTTGGAGATCAGAGCAAGAGTCGCTTTTAAAAAAGATGTCCGATACATTAAAAGAAACGGCGGTGAGTATTACAACCCACTGCCGTTTTTTATTTTTGACCACAAAGTGATTTCTCGGTGGTGTGAAAAACGAAGTGTCAAAAGTTATTCAAGCGACCTTTATCGCCCACCTTCCATTTTTTCAGCCCTAACGGTTCTATCATCCGGAGGGGCATCCTCAGTTCTTTGTTTTTCACCGCGGGCTTCGATGCGCTAAAATCTACCTCGACCCCTCTGCTCTGAAGGGCTGGGATGTGTGTGTTGATTGATGTGGCACTCAAGGGGTTGTTGCTCACATCAACCTCATCTCCACTACCCAATCCCGTGTTTGCCACCAGCGGCGCGAGGTCTGAGATGCTGTTGTTGCCAAGACCCAGCCATTTCAAGCTGGTCAAGTTAGATAGTGGCGTCACATCCGATATGTTGTTGCTGCTAAGAAACAGCGTTTCCAGACTGGTCAAATTAGATAGTGGCGTCACATCCGATATGTTGTTGCTGCTAAGAAACAGCGTTTCCAGACTGGTCAAATTAGATAGTGGCGTCACATCCGATATGCTGTTGTTTTCAAGAAACAGCCGTTCCAGACTGGTCAAGTTAGATAGGGGCGAAAGGTTGGATATCTCGTTACTGTTTACCCACTCCCCTCCCACATACGTTCCACCGAGATCCAACACTGTCAGATTAGTTGCAAACTCAAGCCCGGTCAGATTCGATATGCTGTTGTTGTTAAGAAACAGCCATTCCAAGCTGGTCAAGTTAGATAGTGGCGTCACATCCGATATGCTGTTGTTTTCAAGAAACAGCCGTTCCA